>NZ_JBMPPD010000033.1:0-54458 GCF_049339825.1 Undibacterium sp. RuRC25W
CCTATATTCGATACTATAATCATGACCGCATCAAAATGAAATTAAAAGGGCTGAGTCCTGTGCAATACAGAAATCAGCCCTTAGTAGCATAGCAATTAAACTGTCCAACTAAATGGGGTCAGTTCACTTAATGACTGGCTTTTTTCATATCAAATAACCGTTTTCAAGTCCATGTGCAATCCCGCCTTCCCAGTCCGCTGTTAAGAACACTCTGACATAGTTAAAGCAATGCTCTAATACATCAGGATATATCGGATTCTTTACATAATCTGGGCTATATCTAAACTCTCGGTCTGTATTCTTTTGCTTCCTCAGAACATAGATTTGATCTATTTTATACTTTTTCAAATTTACTGATTCAGTTAGCTTTAACCATTCTGCAACAACTATATAAACCGCATTAGGATTTTTTTGCTTTAATTGATCTGCTGCGGTTGATACATCTTGCAGCATAGTTTTATCTAGATACGTTTTGCACTCAATCGCAACAGCAGGAATATCCCAATCATGAATTTCTGCTTCTTCTTGGCCTTGGCATTGCATAGTTGCTCTGACACTTGCTCCAATTGCAAAGTCATGATCTTTCTTTTCAATTAGAGCATTTGGTGACTTTACCATCGCGCTGTATGAAGTGGCTCTGAAGAATAAATCTTTAAATGAATGTGATTTACCAATGAGAGCCGTTTCGGATATGCTGAATACCAGATCCCTAAAAAGATAGAACATAAACTCTTCTAGAACGGAAGAATGCAAGTTTGATCGTGAGTCAAATTTTTCAGCATAGTGTTGCTGATCTAGGAAGTCTTTATATTCATTTAAGAGTCGTACTCTCTCTATGAGAGTTTCTTGGTCATTTTCTGCAATTTCTTTCGTTGGTCCCTTAAGAGCTTCATTCGCAGATTTCCATTGGTCATACTTTGCGCGAATTTCAGATAGAAATTGTTTCGACTCTTTATCGTTATATTTTGTTTGATGAGTCTCTTTTTGTTCTAAATTATTGCCGTGAACGAACATGCTAATCTCCGAGAATTGATATGAGGTGCTGTGCAATTGCTTTCGCCATTAGCGGCGGGACTGCATTACCAATTTGGTTGTATTGACATAAGTGAGTGTCTTCAGTACGGCCTTCACGGTTAAGTAGTTTGTGGCTAACAACTGTTGGCTTTCCTTTGAATACATACCAATCGGGAAAAGATTGAATTCTTGCTCCCTCACGAGCGGTGAAATTCCGATTTTTATACGGATGAACAAAGTTTGCGTAAAATGAAGCAGCGATAGTATGGCAAGGTTTATCGGGGTGCATTCTACGATTATTCTGGTCATAGATTTTCTCAGATATTTCTGTGCTATTTCGTTTTAATGGTTTAAGGTGATCCGGTACATCTGATGTTGAATCTCCCCACGCCATTGAGGAAAATCGTTCTACAAGACGCTTTGAATGGTTCATCGCCTTATGGTTGTAGACTGATTTTGAATCTATTCTCAAATTTCTTTGGTAATCATTTTTTGGATCGGAGATGTATTCCATTTCTTCCCCGCCTTCTCGCGCTTCAATATCTGGCATATCAGAAATTGCATCCCAAAGTGTCGGGCACGCAAGGAGTTGATTTTCAAAGAGGTCATTATTTCTAATCACCGAGTGTGTCTTTTGAGGAAATGGATCATCAATTTTTACCCTTGTAGCGATCACTACAAGTCGCCGCCTAATTTGCGGAACTCCGTAATCTGTAGCTTCTAGGATTTTATATTTTGCATGGTATCCAAGGCTTTCGAGTTCAGATACGATAATATCCACAACTAATTTTTTTTCAGCAGTTCGCGCCTTGATCAGATTTGGAACGTTTTCCATGATCATAACTTCCGGCTTTAGCAATCTGCCTACTCTAATAAATTCCTCAAATAGAGAATTTCGAGGATCTTTGGGATCTCCACTGTTTTTATTGCAAATGGAAAATCCTTGACATGGCGGACCACCAAGAATTACTGTTGGTTTAAGCGGGGAAAATCGGTCTAATATTTCCTGATCTGAGAGATCGGTTATGTCAGCTTTCAATACTTCAGCATCAGGGTGATTAAACTTAAATGTGTCAGTCGCCCAACTGTCTCTTTCAATAGCACCAACTAATTTTGCACCTGCCAGTTGAAAGCCCAGGCTAAATCCTCCAGCTCCAGCAAATGTGTCTAAAATTCTAAATTCCATTTTTTTAGGCTTCTCTTAAGATCGGTTAAATTTTTCCATCATTCTTTTGGATTGATTCGTTTTTTGATGGAAATTTCGTTTCAAAACGATCAGACATTTCTTTCTTATTGGCATAGTTGTTCAAATTCTCTGCCAAGTTCAGCATAGCAGTTGCACGTTCTTCCAAAGACTTGGCAAATGCTCTGAGCATGAAAATATGTGACAAGTCCTGAACTGGTGCTGTGGACTTGGTTGGCTTCTTCTTGACGGTGATCTGTGGTGCTGGCGCTTCTTCTGGAACTTCTTTAGTTGGTGTGGTTTCACCATTCAAAAGGAAGTTGGCCACGTCATAGATTGAGTAGTAAACGAGTCGTCCAATGTTCTTGAAGGGGATTGGAAAACGGTTTTCTTTTCGCAACTTTGATTGCTGCTTTGGTGGAATACCAATTTCTTCAGACAGTTGTTCCGGCGACATCAACAACTTGCCTTTGGTCTTTTCTCTCAAATAATCAATAAGTTGTTGACTGACCATCTTGTATATCGCTTCTTGTCTAAAGACTCGCACCAATGCTATAGTGTGAGGCTGATCGTGTGTCCCTGTAGTTCAATGGATAGAACAGGTTCCTCCTAAGAATCAGATCCAGGTTCGATTCCTGGTGGGGACACCACCGATTGACGCCACATAAAAAAACAGGTAGCCACGTGCTACCTGTTGTCGTTTCTGGCCCTTACTTTTCCATCTTCGTGTGCCAAAATTGTTCCAAGACTACCTTGGATCAAGGTGGATTTCGAGGGATTAGCAGAGCCTGCTTTCCATACAAATCAACAACTTAGCTTTGGTTTGGCACCCTCCCAAGTCGCTTAGGAGGCATACGTTCTATCCATTGAACTACGGCGAGACACGGCATGAACAAACTTAACAGCTGCTCAATAAGCCCGCCATCTTACCTGAGCGCAGCAGAACAATCAATTGAAGGCTCATTGAAGGCTCAATGCCTGATAAGTCGAAGAGCCGACCAACGTCATTCATACCAAGCAATTGACTACGCATTCTGAGGGCACAGAAAAAATATGATCTATAAATATCCGCGCAGGATATTGCTAAAAAAAATACATGTCCTATGCTGAAATAAACCATGATGGAGATACGCCATCGTCACGTCGGCATTTGATGGATATATCTTCAGAGCAATATTAATATCATCCGGACTAGCGACACCGCAAAAAAGACACCTTCTGCAGATCAATATTGCCTCAGAAACAGTTTTATTCTCGGCTGCCATTATTCGTTCAGAGGTCCTATGAAATTGTTACGCCACATCTTATCAACGACATTAATTTTTTATCTGCTATCGGCCTATTACTGTGTCGTTGGGGCTGTCAATCTAGTGACAGAAGATTACCCGCCATTCAACTTTGTTAATCCAAAAACCGCTGAAATTACTGGTATATCTACAGAAAAAATCCAGGAATTAATGCGACGCGCCGACGAGAAATACACGCTAGTCGCTTACCCGTGGTCGCGGGCAGTCCAAATGGCGCAAAACAATCCAGAAACTTGTGTATTTTCCACTTCCCGAACACCTGGCCGAGAAACACTCTACAAGTGGGTTGACCCATTAGTTCACAACAACTGGACGATCTTTGGGCGTGCTGATGATACGCGCCATCCCAAGGTGCTAGAGGATTTGCGCACTTACGTCATTGGTAGCTATAGAAATGATGCCATCGCCGAGTTTTTTTCACTCAAGGGATTTGAAACAGATTTAGCGAATACAGATACCGACAATCCACGCAAATTACTTGTAGGCCGATTTGATTTCTGGGCAAGCGGTGAACTGCTGGGTATGCATATCCTGAAACAACAAGGTTTGACGAAGATGATCGTTCCCCTCTTCAATTTCAATCAGGTTGATATGTATCTGGCATGCAATTTAACAATGGCACAAGAAAAAATTGATAAATGGAATCAAATTCTGAAAACCATGGAAAAAGATGGCACCAGTAGCGGGATAGAAAAAAGGCTTAAATAAGTTAATGTGATAGCAATCATCCTGCGCTACATCTCGGATTTTTGAACAATATTTCACCACCTCAAGACGTACATTTCAGCTTTATCTGCGCTCGCCCCTTCGTCATATGTGGAATGCACGCCTGTCTCGCGTACAATACGACTTTTCTCTCATTTAGTCCGGCTCTTGACGCCGCTGACATCACAGGTATTTATGGCAGTTATCTCACTAAGCGATGCCCAATTGGCATTTGGTCACGTTGCCCTGCTCGATCATGCAGAGTTTTCTATTGAAGCCGGCGAGCGCGTCGGTCTGATCGGCCGTAACGGCACAGGTAAGTCCTCTTTACTGAAAATCATTGCGCGCACGTCCAAAATTGACGATGGATTGCTCGTTATGCAACAAGGCATCAAGATTGCCTATGTTGAACAGGAGCCGCAGTTCTCTCAAGAGATCTCCGTCTTTGACGCAGTTGCATCCGGTCTGGGCGAGCTGCCGGCCTTGCTGCAGGAATACGAAAGTCTGACTGGTCAGTTTGGCGGCGACAATGATGATGCACTGATGGAGCGTATGCACGACATTCAGGTCAAGCTCGATGCCGCAGATGCCTGGAGTCTGAATAATAAAGTTGAAACAACACTCGACAAACTCAATCTCGCCAAAGATGCGGTCATGGGTACCCTGTCTGGCGGTATGAAGAAACGTGTTGCTTTAGCCTGCGCGCTGGTCAGTGGACCCGATGTATTGCTGCTTGATGAACCAACCAACCATCTGGATTTTTCATCGATCCAATGGCTAGAAGGCTTATTGAAAGATTTCAAAGGTAGCGTGCTGTTCATCACCCATGATCGTAGTTTCCTTGACAATGTCGCCACACGCATCATCGAATTGGATCGCGGTAAGCTGACCTCTTTCCCGGGTAACTTCACGACGTACCAGACGCGCAAAGAAGAACAACTGGAAATCGAAGAAGTCGAAAATGCCAAGTTTGACAAATTCTTAGCACAAGAAGAAGTCTGGATTCGCAAAGGCGTCAAAGCACGTCGCGTGCGTGATGAAGGACGCGTTAAACGTCTAGAACAATTACGTCTGCAACGCAGCGCGCGCCGCGACCAGCAAGGTCAAGTCAAACTGGACGTTACATCAGGCGAGCGCTCAGGGAAAATCGTTGCTGAGTTGGACAATGTCAGCAAAAGTTTTGGCGAAAAAATCATTGTACGGGACTTTTCCAGCATCATTATGCGTGGTGATAAAGTGGGTCTCATCGGTCAGAACGGTGCAGGTAAAACGACACTGTTAAAAATGATTCTTGGTGAAGATCAGCCAGACAACGGGATGATCAAACAAGGTAGCAAATTACAAATCGCCTACTTTGATCAGATGCGTGCGCAACTCAATGAAGATGCCAGCCTCGCTGAAACAATCGCACCGGGTAGTGACTGGGTTGAAGTCAATGGTCAACGAAAACACGTGATGTCTTATTTAGGCGACTTCCTGTTTGCACCAGAACGCGCGCGCTCACCGGTCAAATCCTTATCTGGTGGCGAACGTAACCGCTTACTGTTAGCCCGTTTGTTTGCTAAGCCAGCCAACGTTCTGGTTCTTGATGAACCGACGAATGATCTGGATATCGACACGCTGGAATTGCTGGAAGAATTGCTGGAAGAATATACCGGTACGGTATTTTTAGTCAGTCATGACCGGACTTTCCTCGACAACGTCGTTACACAAGTTATTGTTGCTGAAGGCGAAGGACAATGGCGCGAATTTATCGGTGGATACAGCGACTGGGAACGCTATCGAAATACTGTCGCATCGACAAAAGCGACCGCAAAATCAGAGACCAAGTCCACTGCCGCGAATGCGAGTTCAGCAGCTTCTTTAGCGCCAGCAACAAAGGCAAAAAAACTCAGCTACAAAGAACAACGTGAGCTAGAAGAATTGCCAAAACTGATCGCGCAATTAGAAGCTGAACAAAAGCAGATTACAGCACAGTTAGCTGACGCGGATTTATACAAAAACGGTCCAGATGCCGCTAACAAACTCAATGTCCGGTTTGCAGAGATTGATGAGCAGTTGCTGGAAGCTTTAGATAAATGGGAAACCATGGAGGCGAAAACCAAAGGCTGAAATCAATCCTGAAGTTGATTCAGAACTAAAAAGTCTTTCATCCCAACAAAAAAGGTGTCCAGATAAGAATCGGGACACCTTTTTTTATTTCCTGAATCAATAGGGCTCTCAGTCAGAATGATGTCGTTGATGAAACGCATGACACCAGGCGATCATTTCATCGGCAGGCATCGGTTTGGCAAAATAGAATCCCTGAATTTGCTCGCAGCCCAGTGCCGCCAGCGCGTTCAGCGTCGCCTCCTCTTCAACCCCTTCCGCAACCACTGGCAAACCAAAATTGTGTGCCAGATCAATGATGCTTTTGACGATCTGTCGATCCTGAATCGATTCAATCATCCCCTGGACGAACATTTTATCGATTTTCAGTTCATCAATTGGAAAGCGCCGCAGATAGGCGAACGAAGAATAGCCTGTACCAAAATCGTCGATGGATAAATGAAAGCCTAATTTTTTCAATTCAAACAATACTTCTGTCGTTTGCGCGACATCCTGTATTAATGCGCTTTCAGTAATTTCCAAACCAATCTTCGAGGGCGCACTCATCCACAGATCGATTTTGTGTGCCAACGTCGCGACTAGGTGTGGCTGCGACAAGAGCCCAGCAGAAAGATTCACCCAGACGAGTAAATCAATGCCAAGATCGTTCCAGTGAGAGGACTCACGCAGAACAGTGCTCAACACTTGCAACGTCAATGCCTCAACCAATCCGCAGCGCTCCACCGTGTCAATGAGCACATTGACTGGGATGTATTCCTTGTGATCTGATGGCCAGCGAACCAAGGCTTCAACCGATTCTACACGCATCGTCGCCAGACTTACTTTGGGCTGATAGACGACGTTAAGTGCATTGGCATCAATAACCTCGGCAACTAATTTCGGCAGGTTTTCCGGTAGTAAGTTCGTGTTGATTTCGCCACTCAAAAAGGAAAATTTCTGATGTTCCTGGAGCGCTTTTTTTTGTGCATTGTCAGCTAAGCGTAGCATCGTCAACGCGTTTAGCCCATGCATCGGTGTACAAACAATACCGATGCATGGACTAAAATAAACGCTGGTATCGTCAACAGACAAAGGCGCTTCTAGCGCGGCCAAAATTCGATGTACTGCCAAAATTGCCAGCGCTGGTGCCGCCAAGCCAGGCATCATCAGCCAGCACTCGTTTGGACCAACTAAGATAAGTTGATCCTGCGAACGTAAAATCGGCTTGAGACACAACCAGATATGATCTTCCAAATGTTTTGCATGCGCTGGGGATAGCAACGATGCAATACGATCACTACGCTGCAAGTTAATCACACCGAGACCAAGAATCTGACTCGTTGTCGCATCCGCAATTGCTTTGTCCAAGCGCAAAGAAAATTCAGCACACGACGTAATACGCACTGGCTCTTGCAATAAGGGCGACGAAACAGAGTGAGATGTCATGTTTTTACCTGATAAAAACTTCTGCCATCAATGCCGTAAGCACCATCTGGCAAGCCACGCAAAATGCGTATCGGTACTTCACCATTCTGTCGTTCCTGAATCATGAGATTAAAAACCCAAGGCTGCTCTAGTCGTTCTTTTTCTGCGTTAGTCAGCACCAGAATCTGCGGTTCAAGACGACGTAATTTATTGTGCTCAAGCACAATCGCAGCTTCACCGGTGGAAAGCTCAATAAGACTGCCAATCGGAAAAATACCAATCGCCTGCACGAACTCTTCAACCAGTGGCGCATGCAGCTTATTCCCCGCCAATTTAAACAGCTCTTTCATTGCATCAAACGCAGAACGAGTCGAATCGTAACAACGGGTTGATGTCATCGCTGCAAAACTATCCACAATCGCTGCCATACGACCATAAATACTGATCTCCGCCGACTTCAATCCCGACGGATAACCGGTACCATCTAGGCGCTCATGATGTTGGCTAATGCCGAGAAAAACACTTTGAGAAAGTGGACCATTTTGCTGCAACTTATCGAGGCTCGTGCCGACATGCTGCGTCATGACCTGGTGCTCATCTTCATTGAGCTTGGCAGGTTTTTTGAGAATTTCGTCTGGCAAACTCAGCTTACCGACGTCCATCAACAAACCAATCATGCCTAAATCATTGAGCTGTTGCCGCGCAAAACCAAGGTGACGTCCTAACGCCATCAGATATACCGCAACCTTAAGACCATGGGCATAAGTCTGACTGTCCTCAGTTTGCATGCGCACTAACCACATAAGCGCAGCCGGATTCGCGATAACGCTTTCAGTCAGGAGCTGAACCGCCGGACGAACCTGCTCTAATTCGAGCTCTTTGCCTTCACCAATGTCTTGCGACATTTTTTCTAAAAATTCCTGGGTCCGAGTAAAAGCAACCGTGGCGTGCTTAATCTCTTCCCGCATCGGTGAGCGGTCTTTGTAGACAACCAGATTCAGCGTTGCTGGAATATATTCAGGATGTTTTTTCCTTGCGCCAAACTGTTTCCGCTGCAACGAAGAGCGTTGATAGGGCTTAACCGATCGCCATTTAATGATCATTCCCTGAATACGCTCAACCAGACTTAATGGGGCATAGGCAACATCACGCGGGTACAGGCCTTCAATTAACTGACTGAACGAGGCGGTTGACGGCGGCACTAACTGCGTACTGCGTTCGGCCTTGTTAGTAGACACAGGGGAGCTATTTGCGCTAGCGTAACGCAAGTAAAACGGCGCAGGCTGCGACGTGTACTCTTTCTCAACAGGCGTTTCTTCAAATACTTTTTTAGTCGCTCTGGCTTCATCCGATGAGCCACGAACCGCTTGCCACATTTGTTTGAGCGATGCTACGGCACCTGGCAATCCATCTTGAAAGTCAACATCAGATGGTGGCGCGGTATAAGTCACTCTCACCGTCGCATCTTGTACAACGGTTCCTTCTTTTTCTGCCAAAGGTACATGAAAACTGTCCCAAGGCAAATGCAATAGTGAAGCGGGGTCGCTGCGACTCGGATCAATTGTTAATTCGCGCACCATACCTTGCAACGTCTGACAGTCGAGCAATTCAGTCAGTAAAAAACCCTGTAGCATGAAAGGTGTTTTTTCCCAAGGTCGGTCCAGCTCGGCAATAAACATACCGACGCGCAGATCACTGATACTGATCAACAACGAATCACGTAATTTTCTTTTTTCGTGTATCACGGTAAATGATGAACGTTCAAACCAAATTTCAATAGATGATTCATGCGAAAAAGCTAGATATCGATCCAGTAAACATTTTACGCAAAAATCGAAGACTTAATACATTATTAATGTTTTATCGTATTTAATAATGCCTGATAATGCCTAAGTCTGCAGAGAGAGAACTAAGCCTAGCTGTCATTATCTCATCAGATCCAGCATAAATAATCTTTTTGACATTAGTTCACAAGCAAGGTCTATTACTGACAAAATCCAGTCTAGAATTCGTCTTAGTGACTACCATCTATACTCAATAGAAATTGGGCTCAATGTCCAACTCCACTGCAAATTGTTTAAATACATCCGCGCGAATTTGATCGGCCAAGGCACGTACGTCAGCACCGGTTGCATGACCACGATTAACGAGCACGAGTGCCTGTTTTTCATATACCCCAGCAGCACCAAGGTTACGCCCTTTCCAACCAGCCTGTTCAATTAACCAACCGGCAGCAAGCTTGTAATCACCCGATGGTTGAAGATAACTGACCAGTGTCGGGTGGTTCCCTAAAAGTGCATGACGGATAGTCGCCGACACCACCGGATTTTTAAAAAAACTGCCAGCATTACCAATGACTTGTGGATCTGGCAATTTTGCTTGGCGAATAGCAATGATTGCCCTACTTACATCACTGGCATCAGGTTTTTCAATATTAGCCTGCAGAAGCCATTTGTCAACATCAGCATAAGCCAGTTTCGGCATCCAGCATTTAGGTAGCGCGAAGGAGACATTCAGAATCACCATACGATCACGTAACTGCTGCTTAAAGATACTATCGCGGTAGGCAAATGCACAGGCCTTTTTATTCATCACGACCACTTCTCCGGTCTCGAAATCAAAGGCTTGTAACTCATGAAAGACGTCTTGAATTTCAACCCCGTAGGCACCAATGTTTTGGATCGGTGCTGCGCCGACTGTACCAGGAATCAGTGATAAATTTTCTAACCCAGGCCATCCTTGACTTAGTGTCCATTGGACAAACGCGTGCCAGTTTTCACCTGCGGCTGCAGTCACATAATAAAAATCATCATCTTCAGCGGTTAATTGCCGGCCATGTAAGCACATGTGTAACACTAAAGCATCCACACGGTCTGACAATACCAGGTTGCTGCCGCCACCGAGAATCAATCGCGGCATCTGGCGTAACGATACATCGTCACGAAGAGCACTCAGTTGCGCTAAGTCAATAATGGGTAAAAACAGCTTTGCCTGTGCAGCGATACCAAAAGTATTGAGCTTTTGCAGGGAAACATCGTGGGAAAGGGTATTAAGTTTGCTCATATAACGTAAATTATAGCTGCTAGGCTTTGTGATCGTCCCGCATTTGATAAAATGCGCTATGTTTATTTTTTCACCTAGGAAGTACTATGCCCTCATTTGATACCGTCTCTGAAGCAAACATGGAAGAAGTCAAGAATGCGGTAGCGCAATCTAATAAAATCATCACCAATCGCTTCGACCTCAAAGGCACCAGCGCAAAAATTGAACTCAAAGACAAAGAGCGCGAGATCGTCGTTTTTGCTGATTCTGAGTTTCACTTAGACCAGATCATTATTGAAATGAATCAGACACTGGGAAAACGTAAAGTCGATATCCGTTTCTTGGATTTGGGCAAAGTAGAAAAAATCGGTGGCGACAAAATCAAGCAAGTGATCAAAGTCAAAAATGGCATTGAGACTGAAGATGCTAAAAAAATCGTTAAAGTGATTAAAGAGAGCAAAATGAAAGTCCAGGCCAGCATTCAGGGTGATGCAGTGCGGGTGCAAGGTGCAAAGCGCGACGATTTGCAAGGAGCAATGGCGTTATTACGTAAAGAGATCAAGGATTTGCCGCTGGAATTTAATAATTTCCGCGATTAACCCGCGTCAAATGTTGGTATGAGGATTGCAGAAGTTCAGCGTAACAGCTCTAATCCTCAGCCTGCATACGTTGCCACCTTTTAATCTATTCTCTCGTCACCTTTTGTCCTGAGGACATGCTATGAAGTCTCTGATGTTAGTGTTGCTCATGCTGACGACTGGGCAAGTAGGTGCAACAGATGTGGATGTCGTTGGTTTATTTCCGGGTAAAGCGATCTTGGTCGTCGATGGTGCACCAGCCAAGGCTTACACCGTTGGTAGCATGCTGAGTAAGGACACCAAGCTAGTAGCGGCTGACGGAGAAACAGCAACAATTTCCGTCAATAAGAAACAGTACACGTTAAAAATGGGCGAGGCAGTCCAGCATGTGAACGTAGGCAGCAGTCACTCTGTTGTTTTGCAGGCCGGTGAACGAGGCCATTTCATTGCTAACGCTAGTATCAATGGTGTTGGTATCAAAATGATGGTCGATACTGGTGCTAGCTTGGTCACCCTACCCGCCTCCGACGCCGTGAGGCTAGGCATCACCTACACCAAAGGCGCCCGAGGCAAAGTCAATACCGCTGGGGGCGACGTTACTGCCTACGCTGTGAAGCTCGATAGCATCAAGATCGGTGAGATCACCCTTTATCAGGTTGATGCCTTGGTGATTGATACGGGATTAAGTATTCCACTGCTCGGCATGTCATTTTTAAACCGGATGGAGATGCGCCGTGAAGGCGATCAAATGACCCTGACCAAACGATTTTGATCAGGGTATAGCAGCACATGAACTCGTCGCAAATGCTTGCAGGCTTATTGAGCCGACTTCAACAAACGACGCTGTTTAACTGCGTTAGCCAAGCCTTCCAACACTGTAACGCTGGAATCCCAGTCAATACAACCGTCGGTGACAGACTGACCATAAACAAGCTCTTTACCAGGCACCAGATCCTGACGGCCAGCAACTAGATGAGACTCAATCATGACGCCAACAATACGCGTGTCACCTGCAGCGATCTGGTTACCAATATCAGCACAGACCGGAATTTGATTTGCCGGATTTTTGGAGCTATTGGCATGCGATGCATCAATCATTAGACGCGCTGCGAGACCAGCATTGGCAATATCCTTACATGCTGCGTCAACACTCGCCGCATCGTAGTTCGGTGCTTTACCGCCACGCAAGATGATATGGCAGTCTTCATTGCCATTCGTTGAGACAATCGCTGAGTGACCGCCTTTAGTGACAGATAAGAAATGATGCGGTTGCGACGATGCTTTAATCGCGTCAACGGCAATTTTGACATTGCCATCCGTGCCATTTTTAAAACCAACCGGGCAGGATAAACCAGAAGCCAGTTCGCGATGAACCTGAGATTCTGTCGTCCGCGCACCAATTGCGCCCCAGCTAATCAGATCCGCAATGTATTGTGGACTAATGACATCGAGGTATTCTGTTCCGGCAGGCAAGCCAAGTTCATTAATATTCAAGAGTAACTCACGGGCAATCCGCAAGCCATCATTGATACGGAAACTATTATCCATATAGGGATCGTTGATCAATCCTTTCCAACCGACGGTGGTACGTGGTTTTTCAAAGTAGACGCGCATGATAATTTCGAGTTCGCCGGCAAAGCGATGGCGTTGTTCTGCCAGTTTGCGCGCATATTCCATGGCAGCTTTGGTATCGTGAATGGAACAAGGTCCAATCACCACCATCAGACGATCATCTTGTCCGTGCAAAATGCGATGCAAGGCAGTGCGGGCATTGGCCGCTGTTTCAGAAGCTTTTTCTGAACAGGAAAACTCACGAATCAAATGTGAGGGTGGAACCAGTTCCTTCATTTCGCGAATACGTAAATCATCGGTGCGCTGCATGTTCTCTCCTAAATAATTCGATACAAATAAGTCAATACTGGTAAGTTAATGCAAATAAGTTAATGCTAGTGAGTCAATATAAGCGAGTATCAGATGCTAACAATCTCGGACCAAAAAAAAACCGCCACATCTGGCGGTTTTTACGAATTCTGGTTGGGCTCTTTTTCTTTGCGCGCTTACCTTCTTCCGACCGCCTGAGGCTGGGAATAGCTAAAGTAAAAAAAGAAAAAGAAGTGAGTCATTTTCATGAAATTAGGTGCCAAGCTTAATTGTCTGTATTAAATTCTGATAAAGCGTGAAAAGTCACGTAATGATATTGCATCAAAATTTTGCAATTAGCAAGCATAAACATCATAAATCTTACTTATTTTTTCCAAAGTGGCGGCGGTTCAGGGGGGACGTCTCCGTCTGGGTAGACGTTCATCACCGGATTACTTTTTTCTGCCAGTTGAATTTGTGGTGCATTTCGTCCAACCCAACGACGCAATTCTTGCAAATTGGCAACAATGTCAGCACGTCCTGGGCCAAGTCGGACCGCACGCTCCAGCAAATTTAAGGCCTTCTCGTAGTCCCCTTGGGCAGCAACGGCTACCGCTTGGTTGTTTAACGCAGAGGGATCAAAAGGATTTACCTTCGCAGCCTCGGCAAATTTTTTACTTGCTTCAAGATTATCGCCTTGCGACAGTTGCAAGCGCCCTTCGGTTTGCAGATCCGCAGAAACACTCGACGTCGAGATAGCTGATAACAAGAGTAGTAGTGTAAAACGCACAGAAAATTGACACATACTCATTAATTCCCTAAGTAATACGGCTTCGGTGCCACTGGTGGAAATGACACTGGTCCACGTTTTGGTTCAAACGTATAACGCAAATACACTAAGGCTGAGGCATCAGTAAAATCACCAGAATTATCGACCGATAAACGCCCACCGAAAGCAAAATGCGGGGCAAGCAGATATTCAGCCGCACCAGCCAGTTTGTACTGCACGCCGGTATGTGATTGGCCTGGATAGGTGGTCGCGATATTCAACTTCGGGTTGGCCGCAGCAAACAATTCCAATGCGGTCTGATCAGCACTGACTAACGGGTAATACGGTGCGGAATCGACTTTGAAGGACTGAACACCGACCGCTGCGCCTAACTGATAGGACAACTTGCCACTGCGCCCACTAAACTCTACTGGCAGATTGAATGCATAGTAGGACTGCGGACTGAAGTAGCCACCGTTCCCATAAGTAAAGTTTTGCAGATTCTTTTTGTAGAACATCGTCGTCACATTGACACCGATGGTCAAATTAGAATTCTTCGTTTTGTAAGCACGCCAGTAAGCCCCACCACCCACATCGATCATGGAGTTGGTGACGACGTTAGTTCCCAGTAGCTCGGCATATCCCACACCGCCATAAACGCCGCCATCATCTATGTTGTATCCCGCATCAAGATGAAGACCATTTTTGGTCACGCCGCCCCAAGTCAGTCCATAGACACTATCCCGCGCCCCTGCGTAGGACAAATAACTGTCCGTCACCGAACGTCGTGAAAGCTCTGCTGTCAGACTCACGTCATCGACCTGACCACTCCAGCGCAATCCGCCCACCACATTCCTCAACGTAAAGCCAATCGGACTGGAACCAATATCTAATTTAAAACCAGATAATTCGTAGCTGAGACTCAGCGCAACGCCTTTCTTCAACTGATCGATGGAGGCCACATTAGACAAACCTTGTTGCTGTGCAATGGTCGTAAAAGGAACGCTAGCAAATTGTGCCTGCTGACTAAGGATCACATTTTTACCAAACAATCCGCCTGAATTAGGGTCATTTAAATTCAAGTTACCTGGATCAAGCACAACTGGAATAATTTTCAAACCGAATTGTCCCAAGCCCAAGGTAGAAAGATGGCCCTCAATAGGTACTTCGGTATCCTTTAACTGTGACAGTCCACTCTGTCCGCTGCGCGCTCTGGATGTGAATTCGACGGTCACTTCAGAACGATTGAGTTCATTGAGTGAGTCGATTTCTTTCATTAAGGCCTCTTCTTGAGGACTCACATTCGAGACTTGTGAGGAAGATTTCGACGACGTAGTTGAAAGTCTACTGCTATTGACGACAGAAGAAGCAGACGACTGCGTAGCGTTTTGTACAACTGGACTAGTAGCGGCAAGCCCACCGCCAGGCGCCAAGATCACGGCGGCACCAGAATTTGATTTCAGTGCAGGAACAGTTCCTGTCGTAGCAGGTAAGCTTGGAACACTCCTTAACACGGGAACGGTGGCATTCGTCATTACGGGAGACACGCTTCCTGAGGTAGCAGCACTCCCAGTCACTGCGCTTGTGAAAGTAGTTGCCGTGGGTATCTGACCTGAGGCTGACATCGTTGTGGGCAGAGCTACCTTGACTGTACTTTGTGCTGGCACCTGATATTGCGGTGATAATTGCGGCACTTCACGCAAGACTGGGCCCGCCGCAGGCTTATCCAAGGAAGAATTAGTTTTACGATCCGCAAATGGATTCACTTTAAAATTACCGACGTTCAACACAGTTGGCGCAGGATCAACAAGGCGTAGCCCACCCGCACCAGTGTTCGCTGTGACAGAAGACAGTGGTCGCTGTGCTTGCTCCATCGCCAGCGATTTCTTAAAGTAACCCAGCGCTTTACTATTTTGTCCTTGTGCTCTGGCGACATTGCCAGCCAAAGCAACAAAACGTGGATTATCAGGCTGCAAGCGCATGAGTTTATCCAGATTCTCTTCAGCACCTTTAAAGTCTTTCACTTGAATTGCTGCGAATACCAGACCTTGTAATACCTCAGGATTATCCGGCTCAGTTTTTAACACTTTTGTGTATAACTCGGTCGCCGAATCGATATCCCCAGACGAAGAATAAATTCGTGCCAGGTTCAGCACCAGTAAATTATCATCTGGTGTCGCAATAAGCATCGGTTGGATATAAGCGTAAGCTGCAGCATAATCGCCAGCTTCGCGTGCACGCTCTGAGTAGCGCATAGCAAGTGCTTTCTGCAATTGCTTGAACGAGGTCACTTCGTCTTCACTGAGGTTCGGCATGGCCGCGACCTTACGCATAACGGCCTCGAGCTCGGCTTCCTGATTCACTTGCATGAGCGTCGTCGCATACTCCAGCAATAGACTAGCCGAAGGCTTAGGGCTGTCCTGTACTGCCTGTCGGATCAATGCATAGCCATGCTCGGTATCACCCAGCTTGATGTATAAAGCGGCCACAGTACCGATGAACTCAGGATCTTTGCCGGCAGCAGCATCAATGGCCACCAGAATTTGTCTCACTTGTTCGGTATTGCCGTGTTTGTTCAACACATCAATCCGATCAAGCTGGACTCGTATCCATAAGCGTTTTTGCAACGTGAACATTTCTGCCCTGCGGGCATTGGGCGGGATGCGCTCTAAGGTAATCATTCCTTCCCACCACAACTGCTGCAGCTGACTCAGCAATGCACTGACATACAATGCCTCCGCCTCTGGTTTTTCGACATTGGTCAACGCATCAAGTAAGGCTTGCGCCTGTCCTGGCATATTCCGTTTCAGATAAATTTTCGCCAAAGCCAGACGCAACCATGGATCATCGGACTTAATCAGAATCGCGTCTTCTAGGGCGCGTTGAGCACCATTGATATCACCTGCCGCCTCAAGCTGCTTGGCTTTCTCGGACAGTTGGGATGACTTGAGATTATCGAGAATGGCGAGCTGTCGTGGCAACATATACGGCGATAATGCCTCCAGATCACCGAGACGCTTTTGCGTGTCGTAAATACCAACCAAGCCATCCAACGCACGCATATCGGCTTTGTCTTCATTGAACACGCGCTTGTAATTTGCCTCCGCACCTACCATGTCATTATCGGCTTTGAGCGCATCTGCCAGTTGCAGAATACCGGAATGTTCTTTACCGTTGAGAGCAATCGCTTTCTTCAGTAAGGCAATACCTTTTGGACTGTCATCATCTTCAAATGCAGTACGTGCCTCTTCGACGATTGCCCAGTAATTGGCACCATCGTAGGCCTGCGTCCAATTCGACTTGCCTTTAGCAGAAGATAACTTGACTGCTTTCTCAAGATACTTACGTGACTCAATGAACTCTTCCTGACGCATCTTGACCAGCCCCATGCCGCCGTAGCCGACAGGATCTTTGGGATGGGACTTGAGTAAAGTCTGAAATTCTTTTTCCGCTGTAGGGATGTCGTTGGCATCAAGAGCGGCAAAACCTTTTGATTGTCCACTAACAAATGCTGTCTCGACATGCGGCTTACTCGGCACGCGGCGTGGCTCTGGCACCTCAGCCTTAACGGTCTTTCCTACGTTGCTCAGTTTATCCTGAATCGATTTATCGTCTGGATGTCTTTCAAGATAAGCACGGTAGTATTTGCTATTGCTCTGCTCTGCGCCCATCCACGTTAAAGCTTGACGCCACGCTTCATTTGCCGGACGAGCAACTTCTGGCTTATTGCTGAGATTTTCGAGCAAGGCTAGACCTTCATGGCGACTTATGTCACGATAGGTCAGCGCCTGCGCATAGGCGAGCGAGTACTTCAAGTTGCCAGGATTTTCTTTTGCCAGTTTCGCTAGCCCTTGTCTGGCTTCGTTGTAACCACTCTTAGTGCCTGCGAGCACCTGATAATACTCAAGTGCAGCATCACCTCTTAAGCGCCCTGGGTCACCGAGTAAACGGTAGCTGTCCGCAGCAGCTTCAACATCACCCTGTTGCGCCAACTTACGCGCATCGCTCAGCTGACTATTCGCATTCACAGGTCCGCGCCGAATGGCTTCATCTACTGGGCGGATTTGTGCTGGGCTCGCTTTTAGCTCTTTCAGTCTATTAAGATAAATTCTGGCTTGCTCGGCATGACCGTTGCGGGCTTCGTGCATTCCTAACGCAACGAGGGCATCGGTATTATCAGGATCAAGCTTGAGCAATTTACTCCAAGCATCAGTCGCATTATCGTCGCGACCACGCTGCTCCCAAAACTGCGCTTGTTCAAGTAATTTTTGTTGCAGGGGGGAGTTTGCAAAAGCCGCACCAGACTCAATGTATATTGACAAAAGTACCAGTACCATCGCTCTTCTTTTGAAAACCATTCATATCCCCTATTAGAAACCTAATTTATTACATGAAAGCACAACCTTCAGATCGAGTTCAATTTAGTTTGAAGGTTTCTAAGTATTTTAACCAATCAGACCGCATTTAAGCGGTCTGATTTTTGAACTAACCCATCACCATCTTAAATGGGTTTGCTTTATGGATGTTATTCGTTGTCATCACCGACATGCAAACGCTTGGCAGCTTTCGCTCTCAGGAAACGGAACAGCATCGTCGCAGCAATCAAAGCAGCAATCATGAGGAAAAAGATCAACATAAATGGTCGTGTGGATAAGCTCCATTTGATCCAAGTCCACAATGGTAAGTGACCAGAATAGTAAGTATCACCAATTAAAGCGTCGACAACTTTATCGCCTTTGATCAACACCAGATCACCCTGAAACTTACTACGAAGCTCTGCATTATTAAGTCCATTTGTAACATCAAGCAAACTCTCTGCATTGCCAGCAGTCACAACAACAACCGAATGTCCTGCCGACAGCGGTGATTCAAATTGCATCATCGCACCAAAAGCATTTCCTGTTTTTGCCAGAATTTCGCCTGAATGACGCTCTGTTTCGTCAAGATCTTTACCAGCCCATCTGTAAAGTACCCGCAAAAATCCACGCGGAATTTGCAAATGATTGCCAGTTTCATCCATGGTCAACGGCATGTACTTGCCCCACTGTTTCAACAAAGGCTGATCACCATTGGTCGAGATAACCAAGAAGTCTTTATCGCTGTGTTTGTCAACATCGTTAGAACGAATCACCGAGTTGTTTATCACTGGATACCCAGTGGACTCCCCCATCCGTCCCATCAGATTAAAAAACACTTGCACTTCTTCGTTTGTCGGACGATCAGGCATTACGACAGCTGATTGTGACAAATCCGCATATTTCGTGAAAGGAAACCCAGCATTCGCAATGTAGGCTAAGTTAGGGTAGCTAGCATAATGCGGCATTTGCGAAAAATCGATGTTTGAATCAGGATCAACCGCTGAACGCACATTGTCCAGATAGACATCCTTACACTCACCAAATTTTGGGTAGTCATAATAGAACTGAAACTGCAGTTGATTCTCAGCACCAATTCGGAATAACGGTACCTGAATTTCTTCTTGTGCAAAACGATGCCCTTCTTTGAAGAATAACATCACAGATTCTTTGATTTTGCCTTTTTCTGTTTCAGCCCCAGATAATGACAAAGAACGTACAAAACCACCGTTGATACCTACATTCAGGGTTGATTTATCGAGCGTTGGACGCGGCGTAAAACGATAACGCAAATCGATAGGGACGCCATCACGCTGCCAAGTAAATAAGTCTGGCGGAACACGCATATTAAGGCGAATTGCATCCGGATTTAAGCCGCTGACCTGGAGCAGATCTTGACGCAATATTTCACCAAATTTAACTGGACGATTAGTTGGCAACCAATTTGGCGCATCGTAGGCATTGCGCAGATCCGGCTCTTTAAAGTCTTTGATCAATGCACTCGGACCGGACAAAACAGACTGCCCCAAGGTTAATGCTTGAGCCGCAATTTTAAGTTCTGGGTTATCACGGCCTAAGACAAGCAAGAGCTTGTATTTTGGGTTCGCTGGATTTGGAACAACCATCAAAGTCGGACCATTGATGACTGGTATCTGGATACCTGCAGGCGCCTCTTTGCTGGTGGCAAATACAATCGCATGGCCTTTAGGCAGACCACCGGTCTCCACAGGGAAATTCGCACCACGGTAGGATGCCAGATGTCCAAACCATGACGCAACTGTGCCGGCATTGCGCAACATATCCAGTGATGCTTGTTGCGGCAACACAAAAGGCAGCTCTAATAATTTTGAATCGCGACGATCAAAGAACGGTCCAGGTAACAAAGCCAGATCGTTCGCCAGATCTAATGAACTTACTGTCAATTCCAAGTAACTGGTGTTACTTAGGTGCGCCCATAAACTAGAGTGATAAGGATCTTCACATTCGTGCGTATAGTGGCCAATGAGCTTAAATTTTAGTTGATTAAAATCAGCAAAAAAACGGGGGTCAATCGAATCTTCACGGACAATCCCCTTCGACGTTTCTTTAGGCAACGGCACGACACTGACAAGCTCGTTATTAACTAATACTTTGATATGCGAGAGTTCAGGCAAGAGCGCTGGTGAATAAGAAATGCCGTATTTAACCTTAGCAGAAGTAATCACTTCATCGCTGCGAACCGTAAATGGAAAACTACGTTCACCTTCAATCCCTCGCAACTCCACGCTGGAATCCTGCCCCATTTGCTTTAAGCTGATTTTGTAGACCTTTTGGCTTGCAGCTACGGCTGTCGTTGGACTGGCAGTGGCAGTGGCAGACGATGCGACAGCATCGCTATCGGCATTTTTATCAACGACTTCTTTATGACTTGACTTACTTTGCTTTGATTTGGCATAAACCTGATCATTGCCGGCCACTGACAGCCCAGCCAAAAGTGCCAAAGCGAGTGTGCTTTTTGCTACACGTTTTAAAGTTAACTTCATTTTATTTTTTTTCACGATGTCAGTTTCAATAAGAGTGTTCATATGCTAAGACTTCTTACCCCAGTATTGCCTTAGTCCATCGCCAAACCTGACGAAACCTTGTAGGCTATGAAATGCAATTTCTTTCAATCCATTCAACGGATGATCAATATCCCGACTTTCCGACCAGTTAAGCCAAACGTCTGCGCGCCCCACAGTACAACTAATTAAATCTTTTTGTTGCTGTAAACTTAACTCCAAAAACTGCACGCTGATGACATTTTTCTTAGCGAAAACGACTTTTGATGGGAATAAAGATTCACCGTTCGTCCCGTATAACGAAACCGAGAGCAATTCCCCATTTTGTACCGTAAAACCATCAGGTACCTTCAACGACATCCCACCCATAGAAAAATCTTCGGTCTGGCACACAATAGAGTGACCGTTTGGTAGACGTAAAGTCGCATTGAGCAGCGCTCGGACTCTATGTGTACGGCGAACCTGCTTTGATTCCGTTGCGACCGCAAGCGTCGCCCCTAGAATGACCAGGTTATAGATCGTCCACAACATATTCAAAATGACGGTATCAAGCTCAAAGGTATTCCACCACAGCGCACGTCCGATACCGATCAAAAAGCCAACAATATTTAAAGCCAACATAACCAAATAAGGCTTAGAAATAGTCCAGTCAAAGTGTTCTTCCTGAACGAGACCACCTTTTGCAGTCACGTTGAACGTACCCGCTTTTGGATTAATCAACGCCACGAGCGTAGGTCGGAAAATATACCAAGCAAGCGTCGCTTCGTAGACCTCAGCCCAGAATGAATGGCGATGCGCACCTTGAATACGAGAGTTGGTTAAGTTGGCGTGAAGCAAATGGGGTAACGAGTAAGCAGCGATCGATAATGCAGATGCCTTGATAATATGCACTTCAAAAAATAAGTACGAAATAGGCGCCAGCAAAAAGACCATGCGAGGTAGGCCATAAAAAAAGTGCAACATCGCATTAATATAACAAAGTCGCTGTCCAAAATTGAGCCCTTTGCCCAACAAAGGATTATCGACACGAAAAATCTGCGCCATACCCCGCGCCCAACGGATCCGTTGTCCGACGTGGGCAGAGAGACTTTCCGTCGCTAAACCGGCCGCTTGTGGCAGAGAGAGATAAGCAGTGTTGTAACCCAGTCTTTGCATTTTCAATGCTGTATGCGCATCTTCGGTCACAGTTTCAACTGCAATACCATCAATTTGATCGAGACAAGTACGGCGCAACACTGCGCATGAACCGCAAAAAAAAGTGGCGTTCCACAGGTCATTACCATCCTGAATCAAACCATAGAAAAGTTCACCCTCGTTTGGCACATTACGGAAAGTCTGTAAGTTACGTTCGAATGGATCTGGTGACAAAAAATGGTGGGGCGTCTGTACCATCGACAATTTAGGATCGACCAAAAACCATCCCATTGTGTATTGTAAAAACGAACGAGTCGGCATGTGATCGCAATCAAAAATAGCGACAAATTCACCATTCGTACGTTTTAAAGCGGCGTTGATGTTACCGGCTTTCGCGTGTTTATTATCAGTCCGTGTAAAACACTGTACGCCGATACTTTTTGCAAACTCAGCAAACTCAGGCCGCCTGCCATCATCCAATATAATGATATTGAGTTTGTCACGTGGCCAATCGATCCCTATCGCCGCCATGACAGTTGGCTTAACAACGCTTAAATCTTCGTTGTAGGTTGGAATAAAGAGATCAACGGTTGGCCATGTCGACATGTCCGGCGGCATCAATACAGGCTTGCGTTTGAGTGGCCATGCAGTTTGCACATATCCCAGTAGCAATACTAACCATGCATATATTTCTGCCAAAAGCAGTACAAGTGCGAAGAATAAATCTAAAAAATTTGCAGTATCAATCGTGTAATTGATACGCCAATAAATATAACGACTGGTTGCAGTGACAGAAAACATCACCATAATCAAAGACACCAAGGTGCCTGTATAACGACGTAAATAAAGTGCCGTTGAGAAAATAATCGTCGAAAATAACGCTTGCAGTGGCAATTCCATTGGAATGCTAATGACGGCCCAAAACATCGCTGCAGCAGCAAGCACTGCGGCAATAAATGGGGCTCTTCGTCCCCATCCTGGCCAGTTGACCATAGAGAGCCCCAGCTCATTGAGCCGGCCATATACATATCTCGAATTTAATATTGAGCGCATTAGTCAACCAGTCCAAAATTTTTCTGCAACCAGCTTGTTAAATACTGGACGTCTTGAGTTGCAGAACTGTACTGCGCATAATAAGACACTGGTGTCTGGCAAGCCAGTGCTTCACTCACTGCTTCATCACGATGTATTGCGGATGGTACAAATCGTGCACCTAAATTGGAACGCAACATTCCAAGGACATCACGACATAACTGTTTCGATGCATCCATCTGATTGAGCACAAAACAATGCCCCAGAAAATCTCTGCGACCTTTTGTGTAATACTGAATAAGTGACTCTATCGAAGGCACTGTCGAATAAGACGCTGCATCGGGCTTAAGCACAACTAACCCAATATGCGCGATCCGTAACACTTGTTGAAGGTAGATCCCCGGTCCAGGTGGCGTATCAATTAGAACAACGTCGGTATCTTGCAATCCCAGTGTATTGAGGTTCGTCAGCAACCAATCAGGGTTTGACTTAATTTTATGTTCAAAAAAATCACGCTGCTGTTCATCAACGATGCCATAAGGCAAAAAATTGACCCCGTAGCTACTTTCTAATAGCGCATTTCCCCACTGTCCGTTGGGTAAGTCATCTGAAGCAATGCCAATGCTATTGTCATGCGCCATCCCAAAATGCAATCGCAATGCATTTTGAGGGTCAAGATCGACGACAGTAATATTCGCTCCAAGTCGCGCCAATGAGACGGCTAAGTTTGCAGTCACAGTCGTTTTTCCTACCCCTCCCTTAGGGGAAATTACTGCGACTACCCTCATGACTTAAATATTTTTTTGAAAAAAGAATTAACAGGCGACTCATTCACAGGGGGAGTCTCCTGCTGGTTCAAAAGACGTTTAAACACGTCTTTGACAGACCGAGATTTAGCCGAGGCTGAAATGTGACGCTCAACATTCAATGTTTCAGGAGTGGCAATATTGGCCGTAATTTTATTCCCACCTGAAAAAAGGGTAGCCTGACTTTCTTGGCTACTTTTAGTGTCTTCTTGATGGAAGCGTTTGTTGTCGCCTAATGTCGACGCAACCGGAGAGGCATTTACACTGAAGATCGACGATGACGGATTCGGCTTTCCAGATATACCAACGTCAGCAACAGAACTGGCAAATACTGGCGAGGCTTGCACCATTACTTCCTTTTTTGAAGGTGCAGGTGTAGTAGCGCTTGGCTTAAAAAATGTCGAAACAGGCTGCTGCGCAACGCCTTGCTCCATCGTTGGCGAGGTAGCGCTTTCGGCACTGTCACCGCCATGACTAAAATGGGTTGGAACTTCGGTCAACCTAACGTCACGCAACAAAGGCCAGCGCTGCTTTGCCTGCTCGCTATCGGTATCACGGTTGATCTCCTGGTACGAGTTTGTTGCTTGTCCAAATTTTTGAAAAAGGTTTTTTACGTCATCATCCATAATTCTCACCAGTCCTTTTTTAATTTCCGATTGCGTCGCTCATAGCGATTTAGCGACGAGTGAAATAAGACGGTTCTTCGATTTGCTTTTTCAACTCAAAGACAAACAATTGCCCCTCTTCGAGAGCAGCCTTGCGTTGGCTCAGGCGGAGCGTTTTGTCCATACCCAAGCTATCAAACCACTGCGCGTAAATTCCTTCAAGCAATGCTGGGGACCACGTTAAGGCATCCTCACCAAAAGCGACCTTCAAAGGTGACACATGATGAACAATGACTAAACTATCTGCCTCTTCAGCAATTTCAGCCCAACCCCAGTTGAGTTGAAACCATATCTGATTAATGCTGTCTTCGAGTGCCGACAAACTACTACCGTCACCAATAGAGAATTCCTGTGCCATCGTACGACCCATCTGGTGCATAAAGGCGCGGAGATCGCTGATATCGCCTTTAGATGCAAATTCAGTCGAAAATGCCCTTAAAAATGCCTTCCACTGGGTAGAACATTGCTGGGATTCGTAATATTGGACGTTTGTTGTCGACATAGCTGGACACTTCCCTGTATTTTTTCCGGGGTAAAAACTTGCCCCATTATTAAAACTTAGTTATTTACTACTGTAACATTTCGCCATATTCACAGTCCACATACAGCTAGCGATGAAATGTTAATCATTTATAAATAGTAACGGTTTGTAATAAAAATAGTATCAACGAGCACTTTTGATGTAAATTTCGCGTGACAATTATACATCTGAAAATTTACTATATAACAATAACAATATTGAATGTTTTTGTGTAGCGTCAACAATAAGGTCTTGCTTTCTGCACTAAAACAATTTAAAAAGATATAAAAATTGCAATTCAGCACGTGAATATCTA
The DNA here is from genome assembly GCF_049339825.1 of Undibacterium sp. RuRC25W. Taxonomy (NCBI): domain Bacteria; kingdom Pseudomonadati; phylum Pseudomonadota; class Betaproteobacteria; order Burkholderiales; family Oxalobacteraceae; genus Undibacterium; species Undibacterium sp. RuRC25W. The sequence goes on from NZ_JBMPPD010000033.1 coordinate 25,340, forward strand.
TTTGCTTGCGAACGTAGTCATTGCATTTTTGAATTAAATATCGTTTGCAAGTACACTAAATATTGTTACCTATTAGCAAAAATCATCACTGAACCGACATCAAAAACAACAAACGAACAGATGCGGAACAATACAAAGATCTTTTGACTCAACTTTTTCGTTAACGTAAGAATAAGCAAAAAGTTAAATTAAAGCTTTAAAAAGTTCATTCATCTGACGATAGTTTTCAATTGCTTAAAAGAATGTTCTGTGGTTTCCTTTCTGCAAAGGAACTTGATCAATTTCTCTTTGATAAATGCTGCAAGATCCATTCGGCGATAGCATGCAAATGTGTTGCTGCAGGATTGGCTGGTTGATAGGAGAGAATAGGTCTCTCATAAGCGAGTGCTTCTTCAACGGCTGCATTTTCTGGAACAACAAATGGCACCATCCGTGGGCCAAGTCGCTCAGAGAACAAGGTGATCACGTCCTGCGCTAGTTGACGCTGCGCCCCTTGATTAATGATATAAGCTGAACCGATTTGCTTATTGGCGTCGCGACCGTAAGCGGTAATGAGCTCTTCCATCTCTGGAAGCGTTGAGTAGGAAGCTGCATCGGCCAATACGACGACGAGCAAAAAATCAGCGGCATTGATCGCTTGCTTTAAGTAAACCGATGGGCCTGGTGGCGTATCTAAAATAACGATCGTATCCTGCCGCAGGTTTGCATTACGTAAGACTGTGAATAACCAGTCATCCTGCTGCGCTAACGTCGATTCAAAGCGAATCCTGCTTGCCTCTCCCCCATTCCCGTATGGTGTAAAACTAACGCCATAAGCACTAGGGTGCGTCACCGCAACGAGACCGTGCGGATTGGTTAAGGAGCTAATTCCCTGACACTGATTCTGATCAAGCCCACCTAAATGCCATTGCATTGCATTTTGCGGGTCAAGATCCACCACCAATACTGGACGACCGCTTTGCGCAATCCCAGCACCAAGATTTGCCGATATCGTAGTTTTACCCACTCCACCTTTAGCGGAAACAACAGCGATAACAAACATGGGACACTTCCAAAAATTAAATTAAATAACAACGATGAGCATCTGCCTCGCATGGGTGCTGATTTACATCAACCGACATCATTTAACACAAAATTAATTGATACGAATATCAATCCACACGAGGGCAAAACGTATATAGCAGCAAATTAAGCCGTACCACCAACAGTCAGCCCTTCAATGCGCAAACTTGGCTGCCCCACCCCAACTGGCAAACTCTGTCCTTCTTTACCACAGACCCCAATTCCGGAATCGAGGCGCAAATCATTACCGATCATAGAAACATGGTTCAGCACCTCAGGGCCGTTACCAATTAAGGTTGCGCCTTTCACTGGATAGCTGATCTTTCCATTTTCGATCATATACGCTTCGCTTGCTGAGAAAACAAATTTACCGTTCGTGATATCGACCTGCCCACCACCAAAATTGACTGCGTATAAGCCATTTTTGACGGACGCCAAAATTTCTTCTGGATCCTTATCGCCCGCCAGCATGTAGGTATTCGTCATCCGCGGCATCGGTAAATGTGCGAAAGATTCCCGACGAGCGTTGCCGGTCACATTCATTTTCATCAAACGTGCATTCATGGTGTCTTGCATGTATCCCTTAAGAATGCCGTCTTCAATCAGCGTGCTACATTGTGTCGGATTGCCTTCGTCATCGATATTCAAAGAACCACGACGATGTTGCATCGTACCGTCATCCACCACGGTGACGCCCTTCGCCGCCACTCGCTCGCCAATACGACCAGAGAAAGTGCTTGATCCTTTGCGATTAAAATCACCTTCCAATCCATGTCCGATTGCTTCGTGCAACAAGACCCCAGGCCAACCAGGTCCAAGGACGACCGTCATAGGACCTGCCGGAGCTGGACGCGCTTCCAGATTGACAAGCGCCGACTTCACTGCCTCATCGGCATATTGCTCCAACAAGGTATCGGTGAAATACGCATAGTCATAACGGCCGCCACCACCGCTAGAGCCTGTCTCACGACGACCATTTTGTTCGGCGATGACTGTCACAGAAATACGTACCAAAGGACGGATATCCGCGGCGATCAGGCCGTCGCTCCGTGCAACTAATACCACGTCGTATTCACCAGCCAAACCTGCCATTACTTGCACAATACGAGGATCCTTCGCGCGGGCGATTTTCTCAATACGTTCGAGCAGCAATACTTTTTGATTGGCATCTAAGGAGTGCAATGGGTCTTCACGCAGATATAAACTACGACCGCTCCCTGCCTGAAAAGCGGACGCGACTTTAATTTTCCCATTGCCCTGCGTTGCAATCGTTCGGGTCGCTTTAGCAGCATCAAATAAGGCTTTTTCTGAAATCTCATCAGAATAGGCAAACGCAGTTTTGTCGCCAGAGATAGCACGAACTCCGACCCCTTGATCGATAGAAAAACTACCGGTTTTGACAATACCTTCTTCCAGACTCCATCCTTCGCTACGGGTGAACTGAAAATAAAGATCGGCATAATCAACACGGTGCGTAAACATCGAACCGAGTACTTTAGATAAACGATGCTCGTCGAGACCAAATGGTGTTAGCAACACATCACGGGCAATCGCCAAGTGGCTCAAAGTGGAATCATAGGGAGTCATAAATACTAACCAATACAAAAAAAATGCACTCAAGCATTATATAAAAATCAAGTTCAATACTGCGAGTCTACCTTGTATACGAGCAGATTGCTCAAAGTTCTACTGCACTAACGCAACGTCACTCTCAACAAGAAAACAGTATAGGTCATCAGATAGTACAGAATTTTACAGGCAGAAGCCAAAATGCTCCCGAAGTCGCCGGTTCCGTTTCATCTGGCCATACAGTGTGTAATTTATTCTATCCATACCTTGAAGGTGACGTCACCGTTTTATGGTCGTTCAATTTAATCTAATCTTCGGTGTTGCAAAGCAGGCAAACTAGTTCTGACATTGAGAATCAGTTGTGGATCAATTTCTCCAGCAACCACCCCCTCACCTTCTGCAAGTTCGTCGACAATCTTACCCCACGGGTCAATCAGCATACTATGCCCCCAAGTGCGGCGACCATTCAGATGCTTACCACCTTGTGCAGATGCGAGAACATAACACTGGTTTTCAATTGCCCGAGCACGAAGTAAGATCTCCCAGTGTGCTTGGCCAGTGGTGTATGTGAAAGCGGAAGGCACTACAATGAGCGTACACTCACCCATAGCCCGATACAATTCCGGAAATCTCAAGTCGTAACAAATGGATAATCCGACCCGTCCAATGACCGTATCTACCGTCACCACCTGATCACCAGCACTGATGGTACGTGATTCTTCATACGACTCTTCGCCCTTACGAAAACCAAACAAATGCATCTTGTCATAGCGCGCATCTGCCGTCCCTTGGGGGTTAAAAACCAAGGTCGTATTTAAGACCTTTCCTGCCACGTCTGATATCAAAGGAATACTTCCACCGATAATACAAACGCCTAAGGTTTTCGCCATTTCTGACAAAAATGCCTGCAATTCACCCTGCCCCGGCTTCTCTGCGACGACAAGCTTATCAGCTTCATTCATACCCATTAAGGACCAATATTCAGGTAACAATAACAGTTTTGCGCCGCTCTCTGCTGCCGCGGTGAGCAGGTGTCTGGCGGTCGCGATATTCTCTTTGACATCTGGGGTAGAGATCATTTGTATTGCTGCGACTTTCATTATTCCCCTTTCTTTGTTTGGTTCTGACGCAACGTATTGGCCGCATCGATTGCTTGTTGATGGTCAATCTTGGTCACTAAGGGTGCCGACCAAGGGCCGCTGACCGCATATTCAAAGGTAAAAGCCCTTGCTAACGGTTCACGTAAAAATAATTGCGCCAAGAATGTCCCAACACCAATCACAGGATTGACAGCCAAGCCGTAGACAACCGAAGCAGCACCTGCATTAACAATCGGAATAACAACCACCTGCATTTGCTGTGTTTCGTGGGCAATATCGGCAGTCCCACTAAGCAGAACAGTCGCACTCACGCCACGCATTTTGAGATTGTCGGTTTTTGCCGTTCCTGACTCAATTTGCGCGGTTCCAGTAATTGCATCGAAAGCAAATCCGTCCGAAAATACATCCCTGAAATCCAGTGTGAGACGACGCGGTAAAGCCTGCATACTTAATACGCCAAGTAATTTAGCTGCGCCCGGATCAACTTTCAAAAATTGCCCCGCGGCCAAATCCAATTCAATTTTCCCGCTAAGACTAGGTGTATCCATGTCATACGGTAGGCCATGCCATTTGAGGCTGCCATTGAGCTTACCACGCCCAGCGCGCATGACATTCGCGAATCCAAGTCTGTCGAGCAACTGACCAGTATTGGCAATATCCAGGGCATAATCGAGTTGTGTCGTTCCTTCACCGTCGCGGCTAATCCATTTACCGCTGGCCCTTAGTTCAGCATCTGGCGTTTTCAATACGACTTTACTGAGTTGCCACTCGCTGACACCGGCATTCATTTGATTACTGGCTTCTAATTCGAGACGTCCCATTTTTTTATTAAACAGCTCGAAGTTTTCAGCAATAATGTCCAGACCTGGCATTTGCATACCCGTAGCCTTGCCGGTTAACAAATCGCTGACATCAGAGGCGGCAGACTGCGGTATGGCTAACTGGCTTAACCGTGCCGAGATGCTGCCGATATTTTTTCCTGAACCGCCTTCATTCCAGCTCAGATGCCCAGAGACTTGCTTTGCGTTAATGTTTGCTTGCCAGATGCCATTTTGATGAGACAAACCAAGAATGACATTGTCGAGTTGTTTTTCAAAAATTTGCAACTGCCCAGTTCGCACAGCGATCGTATCGGCCTCAATGTAAGGGCTCAAATCAACTGCGGCCGCGCTGCTGCCTCCACTTGGGCTTGATGCATTTGCAGCGGTAGAATGAAGTAAGTTACGCCATTCATCAACATTTAAAACTTTAGTCTCAATGTTTGCTGACAGCCCTTTTTCGGGTTCCGGTGCGGGCACATTGACACCAATACCACCAGCCAAAATCTTCCAATCAGCATCATTATCCAAACTCTTCTGACGTCGATATTTGGCACGTAATATTGTACCTAATTGAATTTTCAGATCATCCTGGATGGATTTCGATGTTTCACCAGCATTGCTTGGAGCAGGCAACAATTCGACACGCAGTGGCAAAAGTTCATTGCTTGCTTTCTTTAACGGCGCAGGAAAATTTAATGCCAGCCCTTGCAGTGCCGATTCAATGGTAATTTCTGGCCGCTGCTGTTTTATTCCAATCAGGGCTGAATAACGTGTTGCCCCGCTAAGCTTATCACGCAACTGCGGTCTTAAATTTGCAGGCAAATACTGCACCAGTCCCTCACTACTTGCCGTACCGTCGAGACGAATACGGATACTGTTATCGCGCTGAGTTCCGCCACTGATAACGACTGGCCCACCTAAAGTGTTGGCCTTCACCATGTCGATATTGACGCCACGCTCATTGAAATCCAATTTACCGCTGACAGCAGTCATCAATGGTATATCTGCTTGGAGCTGCACGTCATTATTAGCAAACTGCAATGTCCCCCACACTTTGGTATCAATCACATGCTGCAAGGGCAACTGCAACTTCAGATGTAAACCCGAGGTTGCAGTTGCCTTCGTCTCTTTCAGAAAATGCCCGAGCCAGGCATCGACCGGACTCGCTGCAACATAAGACAGCATCGTTTGTAAGTTGCTATTCACGTTGCCATCAATCGTTAACATTGGATTATGGTTGAGCAAATCAGGAATAATGGCCTTGACATCACGGAGATCAGCACCGAGGGTTTTCCCAGTCTTGCCATTGATTTCCATGCGGCTGCGATCAAAAACAAATGTTCCCTGAATATTGTCAATCAATGGCCACAGTGGCGTATTGCCGCTCTCAGACAAAGCACCCGCTGTGAAGTCTAACTTAGCACCGCTCAAGTTACCTTTAACGCTAAATTCCCCTTTACTACGTGCCTTATTATCACTAGCTGAAAAAGGAAAATAAGCTAGATCACCTTTGATCCGCACATTAACGTCATCCGCAACGCCATCGAGAATGCCCTTAATCAACCAGTTTCGTAAGTTGTATTCAGTATTAGCGGGGATATATCTATCCAATTCCTTCAAATCGAAACCGGATATGTGGGCCGTAATATCTGCCTCTCCTGGATGTGACGTCGCTGATTTCAGCAATGGCAACACGTGCTTACCGCTGAGGCTCAGGTGCATATTATCCTGTTGCGCGTCCATCTTCTCGATGTTAAAAATCAGCTTATCACCAGGAGCGAATTGCCAGTTTGCTTGCATTTGCAAACGATTAAACGGCATCAACGGATCGACAAAATAGCCATTAAGATTTAAGGTCAGGTCGTTTGAATCCAATACAAATCTTCCCCCTTTATCACTGGCATCTAGGCTACCTGATAAGTGATTAAAACCAGGAATTGCCGGAACAGCTGCCTTTGCTGGCATCGTTGCATTTTTGGGATGCCCTAGCTGCGCAGGTTGCGCCAACATCGAGAGATTATTAAACAGCCCTTTGACTTTATAAGCTGCAATATTCGGATAACTGCCTTGCCATACCGCCGTAAATTCCTTGAGCTGACCCGACGGTGAAAAATCGTTCAACATCTGCCGCTGATCCTGCGGTAAAGGCAAGTGGGACGCGAAATTGGCGAGTACTTGGAGATCCAAGTATTTGGCATAAAGCTCAACATTCTCCGGCTGGCCTTTTTCTCCGGGTGTGAAATTTTCGGTGATGGTCGTTGGCGGCAAAAGAGAGCCGTCCCGTGCCAACATTGAAAATCCACTGACAGCAACAGAGTGTCCCGCTTTACCAAAAATCGAGGGCAGATATTTTTTTCCTAAATCCACTTTTTCTGTCAACGAGACACGGCCTCGTATCTCTGTCATATCTAACTCTGACAAATTATCTGGGAATCGGCCCACAACGTCTGACACGCGTAAATCCGCGGTAAAGTCAGCAATACGACCAGCATCGAGATGGAGCCACGAGCGGACGGAGCCAAAACCTTTATCTATTTGTACAGGATAATCGATATAGGATTTAAGCAGATGCAAATCAGCTTGCTTTAGGTCAGCATAGATGTCGCCGCTCCAAGAAGTAATTTCGGTGAGCTTCTTGGCAAATGGCTTATGTTGAAAATCGCCGCGAATATCCAATGGCGCAGCGATCGTCGCTTGCGGAGTCGCATGCAAAGCAAATTGGTGATGACGCCAGCGATTTTGTAAAACAAAATTAAGCTGACGTAAATCGAGCTCCGGTGCATTGAGATAGTGATCATTCCACCGCACAGCACCGTTACGAATAGTGATCTGGCGTTGCGACAGTAGCCAGTCAACGCCCTTACTATCTCCACTGTTCGCGCCTTTGGTGTCAACTAAAAAACCGGCGACGTAGACTTTTCCATCAGTGGCGCGCATGATATCCAGATCTGGCTGGTTCAGTTCAATCGATTCAAACCGCAGATCTGCGACAGCAAACGACAACCAAGACAGCGTCGCATTCACTTCTGGCAAAGTCAACGCTGAGTGACCAGCGGGGTCTAGCAGCACGACATTTCTTAATTCAAGTCGCGGATTAAGGGCTTGCCAAGACGCATCCAATGAAGCGATATGCAACTCACGCCCCAAAGCACGACCGATCACTTGTTCAATTTCAGGTTTGTAATCTGCGACGTGAGGCAACACGAGATAGCGCAAGATCAGCACCAGACCGCAAAAAATAAAATAAATCGTGATCAGCAGGCGCAACAAAAACCATATGCCTTTATTACAAGCATACGTTGTGTGTGCAAAAAAACGCCCCAGTTTGCTCCAACCACGCCCCTCTACAACAGGAGCTACCTCAGTTTGATCCGTCACAGACGCTGACTTAGAATTCTCCGTTGTCATTCCGGGCAGTGGCTCTTTATTACAGCAACGATGATAGACGTTACTGAACGATCCCTTATTTTCAACTGACTCCCCTATGACTTTTTAAAAACATGAATGACACACTAGCCTTCCTGTGGCGTGAAGGTTTTAAATTAGAAATCCAAACCCATTCGTGTTACCAGCGTCGCCATTTTCAGTAAAAAATTGCACTGCCATCATTTTAAACAATGTATCGATCAATTCGGCGATGTATTGCGAAACAAAGATGTCTCGGGAGTATATAAAAACCGCTAGACAATTTCATCGTTTCTTTGACAAAAATAACACCAGCCACCTTGAGATGACTTAAAATCAAAACCAAACCTCGCCACTTTACAGTTCGGGATTACCGCACAATCGCCACGTCAATCTGATGGCGACTGCTTAGATAAAACCAACGCCAACACCAACGCCGCGGTACCTTGCCATAAACACTGTGCGTAAGTACTGATTAAATAATGAATGCTATGACAACAACATTATCTTCACCTGCAGCACCACTAGAGGCATCCCGTTTCCTACAGCACTGGTTGGCGGGGCATCCCGAACGTGAATCGCTATTAAATGAGATATCGAGATTATCCTTGAGCCCAGCCATTTTTGGTCATTTTTTACAAAAAGATATCATTGGCGGTGCGAGTCTCAATAAAGCAATGCGACGCCTGCGAAACCTCGTTATATGTACGTTAATTAAGCGGGACTTGGAACATCGTGCTGATTTAAATGAAGTTATCACAACGATCAGTGAATTTGCAGACTTTGTGATTGAGAAGCACCTCGAGGAACTACATCGCGAACTGTGTACCATTTATGGTTCACCAATTGGCGAAGAAAGTGGCACCGAGCAGGAAATGATCGTGCTAGGGATGGGAAAGCTCGGTGGTCACGAGCTCAACGTATCATCCGATATAGACTTAATTTTTTGCTATGCAGAAGATGGTGAAACAAAAACCAGTAACGATACACAGCGTAGCATATCAAACCATGAGTTTTTTAATCGACTCGGTAAGAAACTGATTGCCGCCATTTCTGAAATCACCGAGGACGGCTTTAGTTTCCGGGTTGACATGGCATTGCGCCCGAATGGCAACTCTGGACCATTAGTCGCTAGTTTTGGTATGGTAGAAGAGTATTTTTTAATTCAAGGCAGAGAATGGGAGCGCTACGCGTGGGTCAAAGCACGTGCTATCACCGGCAAACCCGATGATATTACAGCGCTCGATAAAATTATACGCCCCTTTGTTTACCGTCGATATCTCGATTACGGCGCAATCGATTCACTTCGCTCAATGCATGCTCAGATTCGGGCAGAGGTGGTACGACAAGAAACCAAGCATCCAGAACGAAGCAATAACGTCAAGCTAGGTCGAGGCGGCATCCGTGAAGTCGAATTTTTAGCCCAGGTATTCCAACTCATCCGTGGCGGCCGTGAAGCGAACTTACGCGATCGATCCACGCGAAACACGCTCGCAACGCTGGCCAACAAGGGCATTCTTGAGCCTGCCATTGTTGCGCAGTTACTCGATTCGTATACTTTTTTACGTAACCTCGAACATCGCCTGCAATACCTAGATGACGCGCAAACACACACCTTCCCGGTGCGCGATGACGACCAGTTAAAAATCGCACACATGATGGAATGTGCAGACGTACCGGCACTGTTAGCGAAATTGCAGCCGCACCGCGCCTTTGTTGCAGAACAGTTCGATGCCATATTTAAAGACAAAGCAAACAGCAGCGATGAAGCAGAACAGGCGTTATTGGCAGCGAACCTCGCTAGCACAGAGAATGACGAACTTCTGGCGAGCCATCTGAGCAAAGCAGGCTTCTCTGACCCAGTCAGTGCGGCCCGCAGACTGACGGCCACCTGGAATTCCAGCAAGATGCAGGCATTATCAGAAGCAAGCAGAAATAAATTAATTGCGTTGATCAACACGTCCCTCGCGCTCATCGCCAATCAAGATACCGACCATCTGGTCTGCTGGAATCGCTTGCTCGATTTCATGGAAGCGATTGTGCGCCGTTCAGCCTATCTTTCGCTTCTGACTGAATATCCACATACGTTAGCGCGGGTTGTCCGAATGATGGGAGCGAGTGAATGGGCAGCGATTTTTCTGACCCGGCATCCTATTTTGCTCGATGAGTTATTGGATGAGTCTTCATTACATCAACGTCCTGATTGGGCCGCATTCAGACTTGATCTGCAACAGCAACTTAGTCAACATAAAGGCGACACCGAAAGGCAAATGGAAGTGTTACGCGAACTACATCACGCGATGCAGTTCCGTCTGCTAGCCCAAGATCTCGAGGGGCAACTAAGTGTTGAGCATCTTGCCGATGAACTATCACAGCTAGCAGATCTGATCGTCGCAGCGACGATTCAGGCTGCATGGGAAACGATCGCCAGTCGTCACTGTCCAGTGCCGAAGTTTGCGGTCATTGCCTATGGCAAACTCGGTGGTAAAGAATTAGGCTATGCTTCCGATCTTGATGTGATTTTCTTGTATGACGATGACGATCAGGAAGCTCCCGCTCATTATGCAAAATTAGCCCAGCGCTTTATCACTTGGATGACCTGCCACACACCTGCTGGGATTTTATTTGATATCGATATTGCGCTCCGCCCTGATGGCGCCAGTGGCTTATTGGTTTCCTCCGTCGCTTCATTTGCCAGGTATCAGCAAAAATCGGCTTGGTTGTGGGAGCATCAGGCACTGACACGCGCCCGTTATTGCGCTGGCGATCGCGCCATTGGTGAACGCTTCGAACAAATACGGGATCAGGTACTAAGACAAGTACGCGATGCAGATACCTTGTCGCATGAGATTCTCACGATGAGAAAAAAAATGCATGATGCACATATCAATCGTAGCGACTTGTTCGATCTAAAGCATGACGCGGGCGGCATGATTGATATTGAATTTATGGTACAACATCTCGTCCTCAAATATGCGCACCAATACCCGCAACTCACCGCTAATATCGGTAATATTGCGCTGTTGAAACGCTGCGGTGAATTAGGCTTAATCAGTACTGATCTTGCGGAGCGCACCGCAGCCGCTTATCGCTGGTTTCGTAAGTTACAACACGGGATACGACTGCAGGGTGAAGAGCGGGCGCGGATCGCGTATAGCAAAATCACTACTGAGGCCGAGTCGACCAAAGAATTATGGCATACCCTCTTTCCAGAGGTCTCTGTATAAGCGACGCCGCACAAAAAAAACCGGATCGAGATCCGGTTTTTCATTTGGGGTACAACGCTTAACGTCAGAGCTGTGGTTTGGAGGTTTCCAGCCACTTCTTAATTCGCCCAGCATCAGCAAGCCGAGAGTATTTCCCTTTAGAATCCAAAAATACCATCACTACGGCACGGCCTTCTATCATCGCTTGCATTACTAGACAACGCCCTGCTTCATTGATAAAGCCCGTCTTTTGCAAGCCGATTTCCCAAGCAGGGTTCGAAACAAGTTTATTCGATGAACCATATTCCAAAGGTGCGCCACCAGGGTTGACCACATACCTTGAATCGGTTGAATATTGACGAATGACTGGATGCTTGTAAGCGGCATTGACAAGCTTCACTAGGTCTTTTGCGCTGGCTCGATTTTGGCTTGATAAGCCGTTTGAATCAACGTAATGCGTATCCATCATACCTAGCTGTTGCGCTTTGGCGTTCATTGCTGCGACAAACGCTGAGCGTCCACCGACGTAATAGCGTCCCAACGCCGAAGCCGCGCGGTTTTCAGAGCTCATCAAAGCAATGTGCAACATGTCGGCACGCGACAATTTAGCGCCGATTTTAAGACGCGAACCAGTACCTTTTTCTTTATCGATATCGTCAGTCGTGACCTCGATTTCTTCGGTCATGTCCTGATTTGCTTCAACAACAACGAGACTGGTCATCAGTTTAGTAATCGAAGCAATTGGTAATGAGACATCAGGATTTTTCTCAAACAAGACTTTTGAACTTGCCTGATCAACCACGTAAGCCACGTTCGATTGCAATGAAAGAGGGTCTTTAGAGTGATTTAAACCTTCTGTATCGCCGACACTTGGTTTATCGATCACTGCTGCTGCGGCGGCGACGTTATGAACGACCAGACGCCGCTTACCATGCACCATGACATAACGCTTAACCGACTTCTCCGATTTAGCGCTGACAGAAGCGCTGCCGTTTTTATTGACGATATGCTTTTTACCGACAACGTGCTTTTGGGTAGTTGTATGTTTGGGGTGGGCTACAGTACGAGTAGCCTCTGCAAAGGACAGCAGCGGAACACAAACCGCGATGGACAACAAACAAGCTTGACGGGCAAATTTCACTATCTAGAACTCCTTGAATAAAATGTGCCAAATATTTAAATGCAGTGTAGCAAATCTCAGCAAAATCGCAAGAGAATTAAAGACTTAGCACAATTCATTCAAGCAAAATTTCACTTCACAAATGTCACAAACTGTGGTGTCGGTTGCCGCTCAGTGACTAAGGTATTTTCTATTTTGCTATGATCGGCATAACCTAATGCCATGCCACATACCAGCATTTCATTGGCGGGTAACTTTAATTGATCGGCAATGATTTTATGGTATTGGGTAAATGCCGCTTGAGGACACGTATCTAGCCCACGGCCTTTGGCAGCAAGCATGATGTTCTGTAAAAACATGCCATAGTCAAGCCATGAGCCTTGCTCCATTACCCGGTCAATCGTAAAAATCAGACCAACTGGTGCATCGAAGAACGCGTAGTTACGACCATGCTGTGCATGCATACCTTGCCTATTTTCACGGCCGAGGCCAAGTAATGCATACAAATCCCACCCTACTTTGCGACGACGTTCAAGGTAAGGACTCACCCATGACACTGGATAGTAGTTGTATTCTTCGGTGTGTGGCTTGTCGACAGATGGGTGATTATGGACGTCTAGAATTGCTGCTGATAGCTCTTTCAATCTCGCCCCCATCAGCACATAGACTTTCCATGGCTGTGTATTACTCCCAGAAGGTGCGCGTTGCGCAATATCTAACATTTTTTCGATGTCACTCTCAGAAATCAGGTCAGGTAAAAAAGCACGAATCGAACGACGGCTGATAATGACCTCATCGACAATCTGCTGAACTTCGGAATTAATCATCTTCATCACTCTTGTATGGATATTAAAAGTTGGCGCATTGCATCTGGAATAGCCGCAGGACGACGATTGTCGCGATCGACATAGACATGAATAAAATGTCCCTGTGCTGATGCCTGCAGTTCATCACCTTTAAAAATACCCAATTCATAGCGAACACTGGAGTTACCAAGCTTACTCACGGCGACACCTGCGACGATGGTATCGGGAAAAGCAACTGAGGCAAAGTAATTACATTGCGTTTCGATCACAAGACCAATCACGGGACTCTGTTCGATATCTAATACGCGATTATTAATTAAAAACTCATTCACCACCGTATCAAACCAACTGTAATAGACGACATTATTCACATGGCCATAGGCATCGTTATCCATCCACCGAGTCGTGATAGGGAGAAAATGCTTAAACTGCTCTCGGGTTTTTGCTTGTATTTTCATAAAACCATTAGAAAGTTGATCAATAAAAAATCATTCCACACACTTGCGTATGACAAAGAGATAAGACATCACCCGTAAAAGTTTAACATAGCCATCCTGAGGGCCATTCTCGCGTACGAATTTTCCGTCAACGGTGCTATGTAAATCACGTCTACAACTGCTTTTGCTATAAATAAAGACTAAATTATTTTAATCAAAATGATATTTATTTGCCAATCTGCAACGCACAAAATTTTATTGATTTCTGTATATAAATCAATGTAATATGAACTATTGCGTTGCACAAACGCAATGATGTATCCACTGTTGTCATGCTTAAATATGTAGCAAAACTACTTACCTCTCGTTTGCTTACTTTTACCAGGAGATCCCAATGTTTTCAGTACCCGAACAATTCTCTGCAGCAACAAAAGCCAATATCGATGCGCAACTTGCCTTATTTTCTGCATTGAGCGGCAAAGCGTTTGAAAGTATAGAAAAACTCGTTGAACTCAATGTCAATGCGATGAAAAGTACCTTAGAAGAATCGTCAGCAGCGACCAAGCAACTCTTGGCAGCAAAAGACCCGCAAGAATTTTTCAACCTTAGCACTTCTCAGGTACAACCAACGGCAGAAAAGCTGTTGGCCTATAGCCGTCATCTGACGAGCATTGCGTCTGATGCACAATCCGAATTGACCAGCACTGCAGAGTCCCAAATCGCTGAAGGCAATCGTAAAGTGTTGGCGTTGTTTGATGAAGTCTCAAAAAATGCACCTGCTGGCTCTGAGCAATGGATTTCCTTCTTTAAAACAGCGGTCAACAACGCCAATTCTGGCTACGAGCAACTGAGCCAGAACACAAAACAAGCCGTCGAGGTATTAGAAGCGAACCTCAACAATACTGTGACGCAAATTTCACAAGCGACGAAACCAGCACCACGCGCTGTCGCTAAGAAGTAAATCAAGCGCAATTAGTGAACTAATTGCCATCAAAAACGCCTGACCGCTGTCGTTAGCGGCAGGCGTTTTTTATCAGAAGGTCAGTATGGATTATTACTATCCGTTCCCACCTCAGCACCGCCATGAGCATCAACCTGATAAGCGTTATATTTTCTGGCATCTCCTTTGACCATGCTGACCGGATACTTAAGCGCATTCAGCCCGATTTTCTCATGGGTTGCAGCAACCAGATCAATCTCCAGTTTATCTGCCAGCATCACCAGATACGTGAGCACGTCTGCCATTTCATAGCGCACTGCCGCCAATTGCTGAGGTCCAAGTTCATCTGCCGTTCCTCGCTGGAGCCACTGGAACGGCTCAAGCAATTCAGACGCTTCGACACTCAATGCACTGGCGAGATTTTTAGGCGTATGAAACCGGTCCCATTGGCGCTCTGACGCAAAACTACGTAAGCGGTCTCGGATTTCCTGTAAGTCGGTTGATGCGTTTTGATCCGTGTTCATTCATCACCTTTATAAAAAAGCCGTGCCAGAAGCAAAAACATATTCATCAGAAAGGCACCATTTAAGTTAAAGCATGGCATTTATGCTGCACTGCAAAATATTTAAGTAGCGATGTGCCACATCCAGAGTTAAAATAGTAAAACAGTTTATCGCAACAAAAATGCGGCTGATTCGCTCATCATTCACTCACCACGTGCTGATTTTTTCTGATTATAGTCCCTCACCCACTTAAAGGAGAGATGTATGTCTTTGCTTCACCCTCAGATTTCTGCTGCAACGCAAGAACATATCGAGAAACAACTCGCAACGATTCAGGCATTCTCTAGCGCAGCATTTGGCGGACTAGAAAAGATTGTTGCCTTAAATGTTGCAACGGCAAAACAGGCATTTGAAAGAATTTCCACAACTACTGAGCAGGTATTGGCAGTCAAAGCACCGCATGAGTTATTAACGCATGCAAAAGAACAAAGTGCACCGCAAATTGAGCGCCTGTTAGCATACGGGCGTGAATTAGCGACAATTTCTGCGGCTTTCCGCGAAGAAGTACTGCACCTGGTGAGCAACGCTCAAGACCATGTCGCAGCAACGCCGGTTGTCGCCCATCAAGAAGTAAAACCTGTGACTATATTGACAAGCGAACCCGTCGCAACACTGGCAAAACCATCGGCAACGACAACAGTAAAAAAAGTGGCGCCGAAAGCAGAACCGAAATTGGCACCGAAAGCACCACTGAATAAACAACTACCATTATTAGCGGAAGCTGAAGCAAAGCCAGCCAAGGCGAGCAAACCATCTGCAAAAGTCACAGCCAAACCAGCCTCTAAAAAAGAGATATCTGGCGCTGACAAACCAGCAACCAACGTAGTTGCTAAATCGAAAGCCACATCGGTTATCACGTCAGCTACTACGTCAGCTCCTAAGTTAACGGTAAAACAAACTGTAAAACCAGTTGTGGTACCTGCCAGCAAGGACACTGTTAAACCCTCAAACACAAGTACTCAAACGAAAGCGAAAAGCCCCGTGAAAAAAATTGCTGTCGTTGCTGATTCAGACAAACCTGTCACCGCTCCCGCTGCGGTTTCAGCCAGTAAATCGGTAACACCACATGTAACGACAGAAAAAGCCGCACCAGCAATATCAACAGCTGCAAAGACTGAAGCGACAAGTAATGCAGCAACGGTACCTGTAAAAAAATCTGCGGTCAAATTCCCTGCAGCACTGACGCAAAGTCTGCAAGGTGACAAGCCTGCGTTTCCGCGGACTGGGAATCGTCCGGCATTTAAAGCAAAGTCTAGTCCGGCGACTGGCGCGAAGAAACGCGTACGTCAATAAGACAGTGCTAGTGCAGGATTTGGTACGGTAGAAATAGATTCAATGACAGTTGAAAAGCATGACGAGTGATCGCCATGCTTTTTTTATGTCGGGTAGTAGCATCTGTCCGTTCTCTCTTATTTTGATTTAATTTAATTAAGATGAAAAAAATTTGAATAAGCTTGTAAGTTTTTTGCATACATGGCGACCAACCGCCTGTAGCATCAAAAACCGCAACACTAATTTAGCCTAGCTACAGGCTCGTTTATTCAAACCGGAGAAACAAATGAAATCGACATCCCTGACCAATGCGTTGAAAAAAGTCGTTAGCGCTTCTGTTGTTGCAGCATCCGCAATCGCCGCAGTACCTGTAGCTGCTGTTGCAGCTTGTGCACCTCAATCAGCATGTGCTGGAAAAAAAGCATGTTGCGCTGCGAAAACTGGCTGCTGCGCTGGTAAAAAAGGATGCTGTGCTGCTAAACACGCAAAGAAACAAGCAAAAAAAGCGGGTTGCTGCGCCGCTAAAAAAGGATGCTGTGCAGCGAAAAAAGGCTGCTGCGCTGCCAAGAAGTAAGAACTCCATAACGACCCGCGGCGACCAGTAACTTTGGTCGCTGCAATTATTGGATCACATTAACATCTTCATTGATATACGCGCTTTACCGCCCCTCAATCTCAACACGCAGATATCGCAATGAAATTACCTCAGATACTGAAGACGCCCCATGCATGGTCAGACTATACGAAAGCAGATCTCAATACTGCATTGAAGGCTGCAGCGAAATTGGTCCGCAGTATGCAAACTCTGAGTGAGCGTCATGAGCAAGTAGTACAAAGCATTATCGGAGGCGATGTCTTTGTTGAATGGGATCATTATCCAGAAAACGATGTCAGGGATGACAAAACTGCTTACCAGTATTTCTATCACGCCCATCCTGGCTTACAGCGACCATTTATTGAGCATGGGCACTTTCATTTATTTGTACATGCAGAAAAAATGGGCATGCGGCGCCCTAACCCACGTTATGCTCTCTGTCCGGCGCATCTGATTACGATTTCGATGGATGCACAGGGGATTCCGAATGGTTTTTTTGTCGTTAATCGCTGGGTGACCAAAGGGCCTTGGCTGACCAAGGAACAATGTGCGCTTGGATTAAAGCATTTCAACATTCAGGCCCGCAAAGGGACAAAAGAAATCAATCAGTTCTTACAAGCCCTGATTCAGTTATATCAACCTACTATTTTCAAGCTACTTGAGCAACGTGATCTCATCGTGCAGAAGCTATCTGAACACAGGGATCGACGCAGTGTGTTTGCTGATCCGATGATAGAAGTAGTGTGCTACGTGCCAATTCAACTCATGGACGATATAGCGTCCCTTGAATCGGCGGTGCAGGATATAAATAAGTGACGTTTTGTGTAAGATTTTTGGCTGCACGTCGACAACTGGTTAAACCACCTGTTTTTAACTCTTCAATCAATTATGGGAGCTTTACCATGTCATTTATCCGCCGATCAGTCTTGATCAAACTTACCGCCGCAATACTTTTCACGCTTGCCGGTAGCAGTGCTTTTGCTGAAGCGATTGCACCTATTTTTTCAACAAAAGCAGGCGCCATTCGTGGTTATGATCCAGTGGCTTATATCACGCAGAATAAACCTGTTAAAGGTAAGGCTAACTTGTCTTACACATGGCAAGGTGCCACATGGCATTTCAGTACCCAGGCCAATTTAGACGCTTTCAAAGAAGAGCCAGAGAAATATGCGCCTCAATATGGCGGTTACTGCGCATTTGGTGTGGCTCAAGGCTACACACCAGAAACAGATCCTTATGCTTACAAAGTCATCGACGGCAAGCTGTATCTGAACCTGAGTAAGCTCGTTTTAAAACGATGGGAAGAGGATATTCCAGGCTACATCAAAACAGCAGATCAACACTGGCCTGAGTTAAAAGCTGGAACTTACGTCGAGAAATAAATTTTGCTAAGTGATGAATTTTCAGTAGTTACTGGTATTCGATGCAAGCAGAGTGTCAGTTTGCATCGAATGGCTTTCCTGATTTGAGTACCCTAAATATCGCATAGACTAACTTCCTCATGATCCTACCAATCATTGGAGACCCGAGTTGAATCTAAGTTAGCTTTTGACCGTTAGATTCTCCAAGAGAGATAAACGTCAACTCAACTCTACACACCGAAATTTCTTTTCTCATAAAGAAATAGCAGCCTTGAGAATTAACCTAAGGGCTGCTATTACCAATTAAATAATCACTGATCAGCAACATCAAACAGATTACTCGGTGGAACTTGAGTCATTCTCTTTTTTTTCTAAATGTTCGCCAACAACTTTCACACCTTCAAATCCAGTAATAGCGGCAATTCCCTCGGTCAACAATGAGGCATCAGGATCCAATTTCTTAACTCCTTCAACGGCAACGACAGCGCCAATCACTTCTTCTAAAATACCCATATTCCCCCCAAAAATTTGATCGATAAGAGTGATAGATAATCACTGACAAAGTTCAAGGTGTCAAGAATTGGCATGTAAGTCGTAACGTATTTTTACAAATAAACTTCCTCTCGATGCACCGTCTCATTTTGCACTGATGCGATGTCAAATGCAGCCCATTCAAAAAAAAATCCTTACGGAAATTTTTATCTTGATTCATGCCAATTTCTCGGCGACCACTAAAGATTTTTTCGGGTATCCAAAATCCGTGATTAAACGATTTGGCTAGATCCAGAGAAAGTTATTGTAGAATCTGAACGCGATAGTTTTAAAGAAAGTACCGTTTTGAATTTTTCCTAAATTTAAAATACACAACTGTGCCATAAATGAATCGCGTGATACTCGACTTTAAAGTCAACTCACTTTCATCTCGACGCGTTATAGGAAAACAATATGAAACAATATGGAGCGGAATTTTTTGGGACATTTTGGCTGGTCCTCGGAGGCTGCGGTAGCGCTGTACTGGCGGCAGGATTTCCCGGATTAGGGATTGGATTTGTCGGCGTTGCTCTGGCCTTTGGTTTGACCGTTTTAACGATGGCTTACGCTATCGGACACATTTCAGGCTGTCATTTAAATCCGGCAATTTCTATCGGCCTCTGGGTTGGAGGACGTTTTCCGGGTAAGCAGGTCGTCCCATACATCATTGCACAGATAGCTGGTGGTTTTTTAGCAGGTTTGATGCTATACCTTATCGCCAGCGGAAAATCCGGCTTTGACGTCTCTACTGGTTTTGCATCTAATGGTTATGGTGAACATTCACCCGGAAAATATTCGATGGTTGCGTGTTTTTTATGTGAAGTCGTCATGACCATGATGTTCCTGTTGATAATCATGGGGGCAACCGACAAACGGGCTCCAGCAGGTTTTGCGCCGCTGGCGATTGGCTTCGGACTGACCTTGATTCATCTCATCAGTATCCCTGTTACCAATACTTCGGTGAATCCAGCTCGTAGCACGGCAGTTGCTCTATTTGTTGGAGATTGGGCTATCGCACAACTGTGGATGTTCTGGATTGCACCGATCGTTGGTGGTGTTATGGGCGCACTGGTATACCGCTTTTTATTCGACGCAAAAGAATATAACTAAGGGTCATTAGCACACTGCAGGACTCGAAAAAGTAACATCTACTCATCAAATGCACGACTTACACTATAGTGTTAATCATTGACAAGGAATTTATTATGCACGTTATTTGGATGGTATTAATTGGATTTGTTGCCGGACTGATTGCGAAAGCGATCATGCCAGGCGAAAACAATCCCAGTGGTTTCTTCATGACTGCAGCAATTGGCATAGCTGGCTCTATTGCTGCAACTTATCTGGGGCACTTGGTCGGTTGGTATGAGGAAGGGAGCTCAGCTGGCTTTATAGGTGCAATTGTGGGGGCGATGATTCTTTTGGGCACCTATCACTTAGCAACCAAGAAATAAGCGCTCATTTTTTTACAGTCCAACTGTCAGGTATCATGGGATTTGATTTTGATGACTTATTGTAATGATCAAAATTATGATATTGCAACGAATTGAATTTATCAAATCAAATTCCTCTTCTTGATAATAGCGACCATCACCTGCCGACAGATAAATAAACACAACGAACGGTGAGATTAGAAAGAATTATTTAGACTTTCTTGGCAACAGGAATAGCAAACGGCGTTGAACCGTTCGTCTGGAGGCAAGTCCTTTTAGAAGAATGCCAATTTGCCCAAACAGTCCCATTTTTTGCACCTCTTGCCACGTGCAATCAGCGGAAAATCTATTAGTTGAAGAGCCAACATCACACGGGGATGTAGCTTATGAAAAATCTACGACACTGGTTGTAGGCCAAAGATAGGGCGCTCCCGCCTCCCATGCCTAACATGATCAGCAACGGCGGGTTCCACCCTCTCTACCGCCGACAATAACGAACCGCAATATGTGTAGATTTTTAAGGCGAACGTAATGACGCGAGAAATTGAAATATGAAAACGATCACGTTCCTGACATCTCAGACAGACGACGCAAACGTTCCTTCTCTTCCATTATTGCTGACTCAATTTCCTGCATGACTTCCTCAACATTCACCGGACGCGTATCTGCGGCAACATGTCCTGTTAATGGACTATCCGGCGTAAGTTCACCGGCGATATAGAGATTCCAGATTTCTTTACCGAATTGCGTTCCATTTAATTCTGGGGCAAATTGTCCAAAATAAGAAGCAAGGTTGGAGACATCGCGCTCAAGCATGGAGGCGGCTTCTGTATTGCTTGCCGCGTCAATGGCTTGCGGCAAGTCGATAATGACAGGGCCTTCTGCATCGACCAAAATATTAAATTCGGATAAGTCACCATGAATCACACCAGCGCATAACATGAGCACCACCTGCCGTAATAGCTGGGCGTGATAGTCCAGCGCCAATTCACGCGATAGCTCAACGTCATTGAGGCGTGGCGCAGCATTGCCATCGGCATCTGTGACCAGATCCATTAATAAAACACCTTCAAAACAGATGTAAGGCCGTGGGACCTTCACTCCTGCGGCAGCAAGCTTATACAATGCATCGACTTCGGCGTTTTGCCAGACCTCTTCCTGCATTTTCCGGCCATAGCGTGTGCCTTTTTCCATGGCACGAGCCTGCCGGCTATTTTTTACTTTCCGGCCTTCCTGATAGGATGCGGCCTGCTTAAAGCTGCGCTGACTGGCTTCTTTGTATACTTTTGCACAGCGAATTTCTTCGCCACAACGGACCACATAAACCGTTGCCTCTTTACCGCTCATTAATTGACGCAGAACCTCATCGACTAATCCTTCTTCGACTAGTGGCTGGATCCTTTTAGGTGTTTTCATCTGAATTCTTTGACTAGTACAACTTATTTACGCGGTTTGACAGAACGCTGTGGTGGTGTGTGCGGGCGAGACTTGTTTCGTTGGTCATAGATAGTCTGCGCATCTAGCTCAGCGCGCTCCTGCGTACGCATTTCTGGCAAATCATCATGCAAGGTGAAGAAGTCATTTGCTTGGGCACGCATGACATGTTTGATCGCATCTTCATCGGTCAGCTCAAATTTTTCTGTCATCAATGTCGTGACTTCGTCGAGGTATTGTTCGTATGTCATCATAATCAGGGATCCTTTCATGCGGGCGCTGATGCGCCCCGTGAGGTTAAATTGCAATGAATTCTCATTGATGCGGCGCCGGTCCGGAGATGATCGATGTCTGCAGAGCGCGCTTTAGGAAGAACATTGCCGATACAACGCTTTCCATCTGTAGAAAGTCAACGGCTTTACCAGCCAGAAGTATCGAATTTTAATTAGACCGCTATTGTACACGTGACCGAGGCCCTCCCCCCAATTTACCCATCTGTTGATCAGAAATACAGTAAGCGGATTTTTGTCAGATTTCTCGCCAATTTTTAGCTTAATTATCAGCTACAATTCCGCCTTCCGAGAAATATTGCAGGGGCTAAGTTATGAGCATCACTATCCATGAGGCATTGCGCGCCTATATTGACCCACTCACCGAGCATGAATATGAGGCACTGGAACGCAGCATTCTGACTGAAGGATGTCGCGATGCGCTCGTCTGCTGGGGGGAGGTTCTCATTGACGGGCATAACCGTTACGTCATCTGCCAAAAACATCAGATTCCATTTAAGGTGGTACAGAACGACAACTTCAGTAATATTGAAGATGTTCAACTCTGGATGATCGACAATCACCTCGCCCGTCGCAGCGTCTCAGACTTCCAACGCGGTATGCTGGCATTAAGAAAAAAAGAAATCATCACGACCCGACTTAAGCTGCATGAAGAAGCGATACCTGCTGCCAGCAGTGAAAGTGATATTGCGGTGCCGATCATTAAACCAACACAAAGCCGCCAGGAAATCGCACGCGTTGCGGGAATCAGCAGTAACGCCGTAGTGCAAATTGAAAAAATCCAGCGCACCGCCTCTCCAGCATTAGTGCAAGCAGTGCGCGATGGGACAATTTCTATCAGTGCCGCTGCGGCCGTAGCATCTTTGCCAAATGAAGAACAAATTGCCGCTGTCGCGGGTGGTCGTAAAGAGCTACAGCAGGCGGCAAGACAAATTCGTGAAAAAATTCGCGAACAAAAAGCACCGTTTAAGAAAGTGAAAGCAGCCGAATTAAACAATGAAGAAGGTGCCGAAAGCGCGACCAATCATCACACCGCGAATGATGACAATGCAACGACTGGTAACGACAACAGCGCAACAGACACTAGAATTTTGCAACAAAAAATTATCGCTCTGCAAAGTGAAAATGCAATACTCTTAGAAAAAATAGCAACGCTGCAGGCCGCACTGGATCAAGCGCAGTCAGCAATTTAATATTTTTTGTAAAGCTCTCTTAACAAATACCGGGGCAGCGATGGCTCAACCACGTCAAAGTTTATCGCGTCTGTTTTTAAATAAACAAACGTCAGAGGAAGCTCGGCATCAGGCGCAATTGCAAGCGCTGGCAAAAGCGGCACACGGCAAGCCTTTCGTTTTGGATGACGCGCCTCTGCGTATGATGTATCTGACGCCGGATTGTATGCAAAGTGCCATGCGCACAGACATGCCATCACATCTGCTATGCGCCTACTCTAGAGCGATGATGGGTTTTTTGCTATTCAATTCACAGCCAGAACACATTGTATTAATTGGTCTCGGTGGTGGCTCTCTCGTCAAATACTGTTACGAACATTTCCCGCAATGCCGTATCACGGCGGTTGAAATCGATGCCGATGTGATTGCCTTACGGGATGCGTTCGGCATCCCTGCCGATAATACGCGACTCCAGATCATTCACGCTGATGCTGTAGATTGGTTACCGCAACAGCAATGCGAAGCAGATGTGATTTTTCTGGATGCGTACGATGTCAACGGCCTGGTTCCGGCACTCAATTCAGATTACTTCTATGCCATCTGCTATCAACAGCTCAGTGAACATGGCGTGCTAGTTGCCAACGTATGGGGAAAACCGAGTGTGATCGCGCCAATGCTAACACGCTTGCATCACCAATTTCAGCATCAAGTCTGGTGGTCGAAATCAGCCGACAGCTACAATCTGTTAGTCTTTACCAGTAAAGCGGCAGCCCATAGCGATGTTGATGCACCGCGCAAGTTGCTCGATGATGCGCTGATCAACCAGCATCCGACCTTAGCGTTGCGAGCTTTGTCAGCATCATTGCATTATTCACCCCATCAGGCATCTGCAACAGCGGCAGAAATTTCGCTTAACGAGTCATTACAGGCGCAGTTGCGGACCTTACTTGTCGCTGATTCACGTGTTCCACAGGATTATGCTGGGTTCAGATCGCTCGTGCTTAATGCCACAGCATCTGCATAAACTTGCGCAGAAAATCATGTTAATCGAGCCCCTAGTAGCTAAGGTACGATGGAATACAAAGGCAACTCAATGCTCATGGCGTTCTGAGTTGCCGCCAGTCTAGTGATCAATTTGCTCAATATCAACGCATCGCTAATATGCAGCAAACTGACGAACCAGAAAAATCTAGCCATCGTCGCATTGATTGAAAATCAACGCGGAGAAATTTGAGAGTGCATCGAATTGTCTGTTTGCAAAAAACAAAATGAGGCAATTTTCCGTATTCAACATTGTCAACACACACGAACTCTGGCAAGCTTGCGGGATGCATTGAAGCGACGAAAATTCGTATGCGCCACCCAAGGAACTTGCTATGTATGACGAAAACGACTTTACCGCTGTCTCTAAATTTTTAAAACTGGGCATCAAAATTACGGTCAAAAATCCGATGGGCCAACAACCCGCTTTTTCTTCAAGTTTTCCTACCCCTAAAGGGACCATCGTCAATCTGAATGAAAAGAGTATGTACGATATTGAACGAAAACTTCGCGCATTGTTGGGTAACGATACGCCGGTGAAGACGAAACTCACCCCTTTTGTTTATTTAGGGACTAATTTCAGAGGTGTTATCTATTTTACCAAAGGGTCAAATGAGTTCATCCTGCAAGAAACGCACAATGTCCTTGGTGGCGAGTCTAAACGCATAGTTCGCCAAGCCGACACTTTTAATCAGCTATTAAGCTAACCCTCGCGCACATGACAGCGATTAAGCGATCGCCTTCATGACCAACGCAAGTTCGGTTCGTGTTTCTTGTAGCAAAGTATCAATATTATTCGGATCGACGCCCAACGAAGGCAAACTAGGTGGAACTACGCTCCAGTCAATTTGTTCTATTTTTTCTGCGACAAAATGGGCATCCAAGAAATCTGCAGCGGCTAAGACATCGGTCAAGTTCGGTTTTGACATAGGTGCAGGTTGATAACCGCGGTGGTTAAGCACGGCAGTACGGAGATCCTCAGCAATTTCCCACTCTTCTAAAATCGCGGTACCGATACCGGTATGCCATTGATCGATCAAACTCCACAAGATTTGATCAGAGGTAAATAATGCTTGGTAGTGATGTGCACGATTTAAAATATAAAACTTACCGATATCATGCAACAAGCCTGCCAGCATCGCCTTGTCAACGCTAAGCTTGGTGTGTTTACGCGCAATGACCAATGCCAATGCAGAAACACGCAGACTACGTCGCCATAGGCCCTCCATCTGGGTAGGTATGTTCCCATTGTATTTATTTTCGGCCAACTGTTTCATACCAACAGCAATCGCAAGATTACGCACCGCAGAAAAGCCTAACAGCATCGTCGCAGAACGCAAATCATTGATTGGACGAGATTGCGGATTAAACGAGGGCGTATTACAAAGGTGCAATACCTTGGCAGTGAGCACTGGTTCACTACCAATAATACGTGCAATCACATCGTTAGAAATATCTGCCTGACTCAATGCTTTTCTGATCTTCATTGTCGCCGCGACAGACGTCGGGAAAATCAGTTTTTTATTAGAGAGTTCAGCGGAAAAGTCTTCCAGAAAAATAAACTCGCTCGACTTGTTTGCGCTCATTGAAAGATCTCAGAGAAGGTCGCGATATGAAAGAGTGGCGCAAGAGATACAAAATGCCATTTCTGCGCCATTGCCTTACGTTTTAGTCGTTCAAACTACAGACAACAATTATTGGCGATGTTCATTGATGGCATCACGCGTCTCTTGCGCAACACGACGCGCAGCTTCTGTGTACGTTTCAGTGCCAGTTGTTTTTGCGTACAAAATCGCACGCGATGAATTGATCATCATGCCATTACCGTTCGCTGTTTTACCTGCCCCAACAGTTGCTGCAATATCACCACCCTGCGCCCCAATACCTGGCACCAGCAAAGGCATATCACCGATGATCTCGCGTACTTGCGCCAGCTCGTTTGGGAACGTTGCGCCAACCACCAATGAACATTGGCCGTTGACATTCCATTTATCAGCCACCAGACGGGCAACGTGCTGGTACAAAGGCTTACCGCCGACGTCTAAAAATTGTAGATCAGAGCCGCCCGTATTGGAGGTGCGGCACAATACAATCGCCCCCTTGTCTTTCCATTCCATATACGGTGCAACGGAATCAAATCCCATGTAGGGATTGACCGTCACAGCATCTGCCTCATAACGCTCAAAGGCTTCACGCGCGTATTGCTCGGCTGTCGCACCAATGTCACCCCGCTTAGCGTCAAGGACCAAAGGAATAGTCGGATACCGTGTTTTAATATAACGGCAGATTTCTTCGAGCTGATCTTCTGCACGGAGTGCTGCAAAATAGGCAATCTGTGGTTTAAAAGAACATGCCAGATCAGCTGTGGCATCAATCATGGCTTTGCAAAATGACAGGATCGCATCAGGCTTTCCTGCTAGTTCCGGCGGGAAACGGCTGACATCCGGATCCAGACCTACGCACAAAAGTGATTGGTGGTCTGTCCATGCGGCGTTGAGTTTTTCTATAAAAGTCACGATTACCTCTGCTTTTTGAATTTTTTTGAGTTTTTTTGGAATACCCACATTATACCTTGGAGCAATCACTGGAAATGCTGCAACCGGGAGCCAGAATTTTGATTATCATGATGTTGTTGAGTCGCGTGACTTTATTTGCCCTACCCTGACCAGATTAGCAGAGATAAATATGATAAAAAAAATAACAAAAGAAACCAACCTGCTCGCGCTCGACAATCAATTTTGTTTTGCCTTGTACTCCGCCTCACTGGCATTGACGAAAACCTATAAGCCATTGTTAGAGGAACTAAATCTGACCTATCCCCAATATCTGGTGATGTTAGTGTTATGGGAACAGGATGGCGTCTTAGTGAAAGAGATTGGGCAGGCATTGTTTCTGGACTCGGGTACGCTGACCCCACTCCTTAAACGTCTGGAAACCGCCGGATTATTAATTCGGCAACGTGATGAGCAGGATGAACGCCAGGTAAGAATTCTACTAACGCCCGAGGGCAAGCAGTTGCGTAAAGCCGCCAACGCGATTCCACCACAGATTATGTGTGCCAGCGGCCAAACGCTCGATACGCTGACCTCATTGCGGCAGCAGTTGGCAGTATTACGCGATCAGTTGTACTCGGAATCAGCACAATAAATAGCCTGAAGCTCAATCAACTATCGATCTCATAGAAAAAAACAATCAACCAAATACCATCAAATAGATTGCACACAATTTAATTGCGTACTATTATTAATCATCGACGCAGCAAATCGTTTTTTAACTACCTACCGGAGAATTTCATGCAAGTACTTTACACAGCAAACGCAACAGCAACTGGCGGTCGTGATGGCCGCGCAACATCGAATGACGATCAATTGTCCGTAAAATTGACAACGCCAAAAGAATTAGGCGGCGCGGGTGGCGAAGGTACAAACCCAGAACAGTTGTTCGCAGCGGGTTACTCTGCATGCTTTATCGGCGCGATGAAGTTTGTTGGTTCCACTGAAAAAATCGCAGTACCTGCCGATGTATCGGTCAATGGCTTGGTCGGTATCGGTCCAAATGGTAAAGGTGGCTTTGGTATCACTGTTGCACTCAACGTTTCCCTCCCTGGTCTTGACAAAGCAGTTGCTCAGGATCTGATCGACAAAGCGCATCAAGTTTGCCCTTACTCTAACGCAACACGTGGCAACGTTGATGTCACCATTACTCTGCTGTAATTTTTATTTGTCGCATTATCTAACGGATGCGGTGCAGTAATTTCATCGCATGGTGGTCGTCGCTGGATAGTCTATGACTCCAGCGACGACCACCATTAACACGTTGACAATGCGCAAGTCTTGGCGTGTATGATGGCATGATCTTCTTATGGATACGCCACCTATGATTCCCTTCGTCAGCAAAGATGAAATCCGTTTATCCCTGAGCTACCCAAAGCTCATTACTGCGCTGGAAAAAGCATTTACCGAAGAAGTCACTGCACCTGTTCGGCATGTTCATTCGCTATCAGCAACGACGGACTCCAGTTTATTGCTGATGCCCGCTTGGCAAAATGAAGGAAATACCGGCGTCAAACTGGTGACGGTAGCACCAAAAAATCAGCAGCATCCTACGGTACATGCCATCTATATTTTGTTGGATACCCAGACTGGTGTTCCACTAGCACTCATGGATGGCGAAGAACTCACCGTAAGGCGTACCGCTGCCGCATCAGCGCTGGCATCTGGTTTTCTTTCCAGAGAAGATAGTCAGCATCTGGTGATGGTGGGAAATGGTGGACTGGCTCCACATCTAGCAGTCGCCCACTGCCATCGCAGACCCATCAAAAGAATCAGCATCTGGGGACGTGATGCAGAAAAATCTCAACGATGCTGCGAGAGCATACTTCAGCATCCTGAACTTCCTTCTGACGTTATTGTCGATTTCACAGAAAACCTCGCAGCCAGCTGCCACGCCGCCGATATCATCAGTTGTGCAACTACCAGTAAGCAAGCGATAGTCAAATCAGAATGGGTGCGACCAGGTACGCATATCGATCTGGTCGGAGGATTTACACCAGCCATGCGTGAAGTGGATGATCTGGTGATGTCTCGTGCCCGCGTGTTTGTCGATACCTTTGCTGGTGCGATATCTGAAGCGGGAGATATTGTGCAATGTCTGCAAAATGGCAGCTTATCACGTGACGCCATCGTTGCAGAATTAGCGATGCTGTGCAGCGCACAACATCCGGGACGACAATCCGCAAGCGAAGTGACTGTCTTTAAGTCTGTGGGTACCGCGCTAGAAGACTTATGTGCTGCCAATCTTGTTTGGCAGACGAAGTCGGCATCGTTGAATAAATAAGCGCGAGTTCAATTTTGAAGTGCAAGCGTATTTTTGAAGAATACCTGATTGGGTGTAAGGTATCCTAATCTTTTTCTTGGTCGATTATTCAGTCTTTTCATGGCGTGATCAATCTCCTGTTGTGT
>NZ_JBMPPD010000034.1:0-52728 GCF_049339825.1 Undibacterium sp. RuRC25W
TACACAACAGGAGATTGATCACGCCATGAAAAGACTGAATAATCGACCAAGAAAAAGATTAGGATACCTTACACCCAATCAGGTATTCTTCAAAAATACGCTTGCACTTCAAAATTGAACTCGCGAATGTATTTACTAGCAAAACTTGATGGGAACGCCAGTCTCACTGGCGGCTTCCCATTCATTTTTTTTAGAATGAAAGAATACGAGGAGGGGCGTGATTTCGTTGTTGATGTGCGGATGATGGTGCATTAGCGGCGATGTTGAAAAAGTTGATAGATGTTGATTTGATGATAGTGATTTGAAATAGATCGGTTGTGCTTAATTTCCAAAAAAAACGACAAGTTCAGGAGACAATAATGAGCGAAACACCTTGGATCAAATCTTACCCGCCAGGCGTACGTTGGGATGCCAATTTACCTGTCAGTGCGGTTCCGCAGTTGTTACACGATGCCGTTGAACGCTGGGCAGATCAGCCCGCACTCGAGTTCATGGGCAAACGGACGACGTACCGCGAATTACAAACGCTGGTCGATAAAGCCACCAAAGGATTTCAGTCCTTGGGTGTCAAACCCGGTGTCCATGTTGGGTTATTTCTGCCCAATACGCCGCACTATGTGATCTGTTTTTTTGCAATTTTACAAGCAGGTGGCACGGTCGTTAATTACTCCCCACTGGATGCAGAAAAAGTACTCTCCCACAAAATTGAAGATAGTCATACCGATCTTCTTGTGACACTCGATATGGTGATGCTGTATCCACAGATGGCAAAGATGCTGTCGCATACCCGCTTAAAGAAAATGATCGTTGGTAGTATTGCGGAAATGTCGCCTTACCCCGAACCCGTCAAGGCGAATTTACAGGGTGCCGGACAGCTGTGCGCGATTCCGGACGATGCGCAGCACGAGTTGTTCGCCAGTCTGATCGATAACGACGGTCACTATCAGCCTGTTGCAGAAACGAATCCCGCTGACACCATCGCTGTACTGCAATATACCGGCGGTACCACGGGATTGCCTAAAGGGGCGATGCTGACGCACGCCAATCTGACGACTGCTTGCAGTCAGATAATGGAAACGACACACACTGATCCACCGATATTGGAAGAAGGAAAAGAGCGTTTACTGGCAGTTTTACCTTTGTTCCATATTTATGCCTTAACGGTTGATATGCTGTTTGGCATTCGCATGGGTGCAGAGATCGTGTTGCATACGCGCTTTGATGTTGATGCCGTTGTCAAGGAATTGGCAGCCAAAAAAATTACTGTATTTCCTGGCGTACCAACTATGTATGCAGCGATTATTCAACACCCGCAGATCACTGAGTTTGACCTGACATCACTCAAATTCTGCAACTCTGGTGGCGCTCCTTTACCTGCACAAATCCTGCAAAAATTTCAGACGTTGACCTCGTGTAATTTGCTTGAAGGTTGGGGGATGACAGAAACTTCACCGACCGGCACGTTCACGCCATCAACCGGTGTGCGAAAATCAGGTTCTTGCGGACTTCCAACGCCTGGGATTAGTTTTAAATTTGAAAGCATCGATGAGCGCGGCACTTATGTAGCGCTTGGTGAGCGTGGTGAAATCTGCGTGTCGGGTGCTAATATCATGAAAGGCTATTGGAACAAGCCAGACGCCAATAGAGATGCGTTTACTCCCGATGGATACTTCCGCACTGGTGACGTTGGTTATATGGACAGCGATGGGTTTGTGTACATTGTTGATCGTACCAAAGACATGATTTTGTCTGGCGGCTATAACGTTTATCCGCGCAATATCGAAGAGGCGATTTATCAGCACCCTGCCGTTGCCGAGGTGAGTGTGATTGGCATTCCAGACGACTACCGTGGTCAGGCGGCTAAAGCATTTATTAAGCTCAAAGCGGGTGCTGCTTCGTTGTCGTTTGATGCGTTGAAGGATTTTTTACGCGATAAATTAGGTAAGCACGAAATGCCGCAGGAAATCGATATCCGGGCGGAATTACCGAAGACGCCGGTTGGTAAGTTGTCTAAGAAGGAGTTGTATGACGAGGAAGCGAAGCGGCGTGGTACGTAGGCGTTTAGTTAATTGAATCGATCCTACTTCGTGGGGTGGGGAACCCTTCCACGGCTTTGTCCAGATTCTCTGTAGTCGTAAAAAAGGGATGTCACGATAAATGTGAAATCCCTTTTTTTGTATCGCTTGAAAAAGATCAGTCGTCAAATAATCTGCTGATCTCTGTCATCAATGGAGTTGGACAATTACCAGACCGCTTTGCCAGAACCGTCTTTGATCTGTGCTTTCCATGTTTTCTCAATCAGATCAACAACGCTCGATGGCATTGGGATGTAATCGAGTTCGGTTGCCATTGCCGTGCCATTTTTGTAGGACCAGTCGATGAACTTCAGTGTTTCTTTTACTTTTGCCGCATCTGGTTGAGTTTTGTGAACCAGAATAAATGTTGCTCCAGTAATTGGCCAGCTTGCTTTACCTGGCTGGTCAGTAGACACAACAGCAAAGCCTGGTGTTTTGTCCCATGCAGCGCCGGCTGCAGCAGATTTGAACGTATCAGCATCTGGTGTAACAAACTGACCTTCGCGGTTTTTCAGTTGAGTGTAAGACAGATTGTTTTTCTTTGCATATGCAAATTCAACATAGCCGATAGAGCCGTTGATACGCTGAACGTTAGCAGCAACACCTTCGTTACCTTTACCGCCCAAGCCTGCTGGCCATTTGACGGCTGTGCTGGAGCCAACGACCTTTTTGAACTCTGCATTGACTTTAGACAGGTAGTCAGAGAACAAGAAAGTAGTACCAGATGCATCAGAGCGGTGAACGACAGTGATATCTTCCGTTGGTAATTTAACGCCAGGATTGATTGCAGCGATTTCTGCGTCAGTCCATTTAGTAACTTTACCCATGTAGATGTCAGCGATCAATTGGCCAGTTAATTTTAGTTGACCTGGTTTGATACCGTCGATATGCACAACTGGCACGACACCACCCATGACAACTGGGAATTGCAACAAGTCTTCTTTGTCTAATTCTTCTAGGGTCAACGGCATATCCGATGCGCCAAAATCGACAGTATTTGCTTTGATCTGTTTAATACCACCGCCAGAGCCGATGGATTGATAGTTCAGGCTATTGCCAGTCGCTTTTTTGTAAGCCTCAGCCCATTTGGAGGCAATAGGGTACACGAAGCTTGATCCTGCACCAGTGATTTCAGCAGCGATCGCGGAAGAGAATGTGAACAATGTTGCAGCAGTTACGAGCGTGGTTTTCAAAAAGAATTTCATTTTAATATCCTTAAACTCCAAACTTGGAGACCAGAACCATACAGATTATTTATGACGGAACAATGACGCACCGAAGTTGTTTCAGTAATAAACGCCGTAATGTACAAGTATCATTACCTAACGGTGACATAGCACTTCATGCTCGGTCGCTTTTCAGTCGACGAAGATGTCGCTAAAAACGGCTCAATTACCTTTGAACATAGCCAGTGCTATCAAAAAATGGTTTAAATTTTTAATATTTTTTTAATATTTTTATACGTTTCCATTTTTACCTGCAGTAGCTATTTTTAATAGCGTTGGATTACGTAAGGGGGCCTGTCGTGGTTCATGAAAAAAATTGCTCTCTAACCTAATTTAATCTGGAAATTTCTTTTTAATACGTCATAATCTCTGGTATTGTCCAAAATTGATCCTTGCATACCAAATCGAGTTCTCATCCTACGTTTTGTGTCTCTCGTGATCGAGCTCGCTGATCTTATGTAAAGATCAGCGATCGATGCGGACAATAAAGTTGGTCATGCATCTCAATGCAAACTTCAATTTAAATTTAATCAGGTGTTAAGCAATGTTGAAACGCTTAGTTGGTCTCTGCTTGGTGCTGCATTTAGGTAGCGTTGCAGCGGTGCAGTTGAATTCGCAACACGCAATCGTTGTCGAGGATGGCACTGGTAAGGTTTTGCTGGAAAAAAATGCTACCGAAGTCGCACCGATTGCTTCGTTGACGAAACTCATGACAGCCATGGTGATCCTCGACGGTAAGCCAAATATGGATGAAATGATCTCCATCGAAACGGCTGATTTAGATACGATCAAGCATAGTATGTCGCATGTTCCGGTTGGCTCTACGTTGTCCAGAAGAGATGTCTTGCAACTTGCTTTGATGTCCTCTGACAATCGTGCAGCTGCAGCGCTTGCGCGCACCTATCCAGGCGGAATCGTCGCATTTGAGAAGGCGGTTAACGTCAAGATCAAAGCACTTGGCATGAACAATACGGCGATGAAAGAGCCAACTGGCTTATCTCCTGAAAATACGTCGACGGCAGCCGATTTGGTGAAGATGGCTGTTGCAGCATCCCATTATCCACAGATCACAGATATCACGACCGACACCTCAGACACGATCGAACTCAAAGGTCGCAAACGCCTTTTCCATAATACCAATCGTCTGGTTGGCAGAAAGGGGTGGGACGTTTTATTGTCTAAAACCGGATTTACGAATGAAGCAGGCAATTGCCTGATTATGCGCATCAAACTTGCTGAAAAAAAAGCGACATTAGTTCTCTTGAACGCTAGCGCCAGTTCTTCCCGCTTTGTTGATGCCATGAATATCTCCCGCTTAATTAAGGGAGAAGGCATCGCTCCGAGCACTCATGCTTCAATGCGCCGCCGTTCCCGGTCCGCTAAGGTCTGATAAAGACAATCAGCTCAGCGCGTCCGCTGGCGCGCAGAGCTTGCGACACACGTAGTTTCACATCTCATATCTCAACTCCTGCCATCAGTTGGTCAGCGGAATCAAGTCACACCGTTGACAACGATCGCAACGACTCCCTTCAATTTACATAGCCAAGAAAAGCTTGGCTGCGACGTTACATTGAGAACTCTCTCTTCAATCTATCCGTGGCAAGTAGAAAACGATTGCTCCATGACCTCTTCAAAAGTGATGAGAGCGGAGCAATGAATGAGTCCGAATTAAGTTGCCAAAAATAATGAATTATTGTGGGGCAAGAAAGAATACTGCCGTGCTTTAATCTTGTATTAATTTCAATTTTCTTTAAATATGTTTAAATAAATTTAATTTTATTGCAAGACTTATCTTGACGTTGTACATTTGTAAATATTCGTGTTTGCCGAGATTTTTTAACGCTGAAAATTTTCATGTTGTTCAATTTTTAGAGACATAAAACAGCCTTACCTGATTCTTTGTATCTGTCGTATCGTAATGGCATGCCGTAGGCGATCAGCATTATTTATCTTTAAGAAAGAAAAAAATTCAACGTTGCTACATGTTCGTTGTTCATTCCACTTTTGACATAATTTTATGCGTCATTTCCGCGTTTTGATTGTTACTTTTGCACATTGGGAGGGGCTCTCCCGGCTACCTGCTTTATTGCATGATGCGGGGTGTGAAGTTGACGTATTGGGTGTTCCCGGTAATTTTTCAGCCTATTCGCGGCATGTAAAGCAATTTTATGTTTCACCGGATGACGTTGATGCGGTTGTTGCCGATTTGAATGTCCATTTACAAAATCAGAACGATCACTATAACTGGATCGTCATTGGCGATGATCCCTTACTCTACGCGTTAGAGCAACGCAGAAAAGAGTCTTGGGCACAGCACACTTTTCCTAGCATCGCTGGTGACAATGGAATCGATTTTATGACATCGAAGATCGTTTTTATTCAGCGATGCAGGGAACGTCAACTACGTATTCCTGATTTTGATTTATGTTCGCATCAGAGCCATTTACAGGTGGCGGGACAGCGCCTAGGGTTTCCATTGGTAATTAAAGAGGCGCAAGGGTTTGCAGGGTTGACTGTCAGAATCGTCGACAACGTCGCTGCCTTAGCTGAGATAGTCCCCAAGGGGGAGGTGATTGCACAACAGTTCATTAAGGGACGTTTGGTGAGTTGTGCAGCTGTGTATAAAGACGGTAAGCCCATCGCATGGTTTTCGTATTATCGATCGCGCACCTGGGGCGCATGCGGTCAGTCCACGGCGATTGAGTTCAAGATTTTTCCAGGAGTAGAAAACATCTTACAAGAGCTGGGTAATTTGTCCGGTTTTTGTGGGTTGTGTGGGATTGATTTTATCGAGCAAGAGCAAACTGGTGAACTGGTGTTACTGGAGCAAAACTTCCGTCCCACACCGACAATGGATTTGGGAGATCGGGTTGGCGTTGATTTTGCGAAAGCTATCCGCGTTTTAATGGATATGGATCGCGCTGGCGACAGATCAGTCTTTTTGCAAAAACAGGTGCTACAAAAAGTGATCCCTTTGTTTCCTCAGGACGTGTTCCGTGCTATTGATGCCAGGGACACTCGGGGTTTATTGATGTGGTTATTGAATCCCCTCAGGTGGACCGAGATGCGATGGGGTGAGCCATTCATTCTGTTTCAAAACATGCGCCATATTCTTGCCAAACTGCGCGGCAAAAAAATCAAATCGCACGCTATTGAGTCAAATTAGACTAGTAGAAATAATTTTTTCTGATCTTCAGCGAGAAGCCGAGTTGGCGTTTATGTCGACTAGCGAAGCCCAATCACTGTTGGCTGGCATCAGAAAAAATCAGACAAAAAATTAGAAAAAAATCAGACAAAAGGGCAACTGAATTCTATCAGTTGCCCTTGATTAGCTTATGGTGCAGTACACAAGCAGTGGGTAATCGCTGAATACCCTTTGCCTTCTTTATTCAGATCAGATAACCACGTAAAGTCAGCAACCATTTGTTTGGCTGCTACAGGTGGGATACCCGTTGGCACCAGCGCGACTTTGAACTGATCCTGCAAAATATGTGCTGTTTGTGCACCAATCAGATCGAAGATACGATCAAATTTGGTCAGTTCAGGCTCGATGTAGTTGATACGATAATCATTGCCCAATTTAGCACGTACCGCAGCTGATTTAAGAGCGTCAGAATAGCTGCCCACGGTGTCGACCAACCCACGTTCTTTCGCCTGTGCACCTGTCCATACGCGACCTTGTGCGACGGCATCGATTTTTTCTGGAGTGGTTTTACGTGCCGCAGCAGCTTTACCAGTGAATTCAGCGTATATGTGATTGATGCTTGATTGCACTAATTCGCCAAACTTTGGATTCAGAGGTCGCAGTGGGTTAAATGGATCCGCTAACCACGTTGTCGTCGTGCCTCCAGTGTGAATGCCCAATTTTTCAATCGCTTTATCTGCTGTCGGCAAAATAGCGAAAACGCCAATCGATCCCGTGATTGTTGCTTCGTCAGCGATGACTTCATCGGATGACATCGAAATCCAGTAACCACCTGATGCTGCGACGTTACCCATGGAAATGACTACCGGCTTACCCGCTTTACGGGTTAGCTCCAACTCGCGGCGGATTAATTCTGAACTGAATGCACTGCCACCGGGTGAGTCTACCCTTAGCACAACTGCTTTGATGCTATCGTCTTCACGCGCTTTTCGGATGAGTGTGGATGTGGATAAGCCACCAATCGCACCAGGGGGCGCGGTACCATCGCCAATTTCACCCTCAGCCACGATGACACCAACTGCGTCACCGAGTAATTTAGGCTTCTGACGAGCGAGGTAGTCATCAAATGCGACCTGACGGAAGGTGTGGTTTTGTTCGTCTCGTGCGGCACGTTTGAGCATCAATTCGCGCAATTCATCGCGTGTTTTTAAACCGTCAACGAGCTTCATGTTGATCGCTAATTTTGCAGCATCATCACCAGCTGCCGTCATCAATGCAGGCAAATCATTGATCCCTTGCATGATGCTTCCTGCCGGAAGCTTGCGTGCCTGTTCAACGTTATTGGTGTACGTTTTCCACATCGCGTTGTAGAGGAAACTTTCTGCCTCAGTCGCTGCTTCAGATGGCGCATTGGCAATGTAAGGTTCAGCAAAACTCTTATAGGTACCTACCTTGAGTAAGTTAACAGTGATGCCGACTTTGTCGAGCGCATCATGATAGTAGTTTCTGTATTTGCCGAAACCTGTCAACATCACGCTGCCCATGGGGTGCATGTATACTTCATTGGCATGCGCCGCTAAAAAGTACTGGCGCTGGTCGTAGCTTGAACCCCAAGCAACGACGGTTTTTCCGCTTGCTTTAAAGCGATCAATGGCAGCAGCAACTTCGCGCAACATCGGCAACCCGGTCGCTTGCATATCATCGAGCAACAAAACGGCACTCGTGATTTTGTTATCCTTGGCTGCGCTATCGAGCACGGTTAAGATGTCACGTAATTGTGTCGATTTTTTTGCGTTGCCTTGCGCTTCCGCTAGCAATGCATCGCGGGCATTTCCTGAGTGCTGCTCAACTAAAGGTCCCTTCAGGTCCAGTACCAACACGGTTTTGTCTTCTAACTTCGTCATGCCACCACCAAAGATTGCGGTGACGATGGCAATCAGAATAAATAGCATGACGAGATTCAAAAATATTCTGCGGCTGGTATCGAGCGCGTTCCAGGCGAACTTAAACCCTTTACCAATCCAACGAAACAGAGGAAAACTCATAGTTAAATCCTTTTTGTCTAAAATCATTCAGGCCAGATGGCTTGGAGTAGTTGTGCCAAATGGGCGCCCGCGCGAGCAAGGGCATCTTCTTTGACATTCTGCATAGTTTTTTCATATTCTAGTGGTAAGCCGATAGACCAGTTGCTTCCATACAGATTTTGCGTGCTTTTACTGAATTGTGCGCCACCAAAAACTAAACTTGCATCACGAATTGCATCATCTGCCCACAACACTGGCAACGCATCGATAGGGGCTGCTGCGAGTGTCAATGATCGTGCTTTTCTTATCAGCATACCGTTCATCTTACCGTGCTTGAATTGAACCGGCATATCGTCCCA
This sequence comes from Undibacterium sp. RuRC25W, assembly GCF_049339825.1. NCBI lineage: Bacteria > Pseudomonadati > Pseudomonadota > Betaproteobacteria > Burkholderiales > Oxalobacteraceae > Undibacterium > Undibacterium sp. RuRC25W. The sequence goes on from NZ_JBMPPD010000034.1 coordinate 8,830, forward strand.
CAAAGCGTGAAAATTGCCGCACGGACATTGCAAGGCATTACCACCAACGGTGTTGTTGTTCTGATCGTGCGCAACTTCATCAGGATTAATAACTTTACCGTCAGCGTTCAAAAAAACGGATGCGACATGTAAAGGTTGATGAATATCCCCGATGTAGTGGGTAATCAACGTCAACGCCTCTGCCTTGTCTTTCATATCGAATGGCGAAGGCTGCGGCTTGCCTTGTAACACCAATGCCGCTGCCTGAATTGCATGAACGACATCGTGATCGCTGGTGCCAGTATAGCCATTCTGGTAATGCGTGTGTTGCAAGCTAACATCCGCATAATGATATTGCTTATGGCAGCTTTCTTCTCCTGCTGCTCGATGGCAGGCATCATCGTTACGTTTGACATAGTCAGCCATGGCCGCGATGCCGCTTGCGGTCTCAAATGGAGCACATTCTGCATAGCGCCCAGTTGATGTGTAGGCGAAATCTTTCTCTGGTGAGATACCTTTGACACAATCAGCCCAGACGGATATTTTTTCCAGACTACTATTCCCAACCAATGCCTTTACCTGCGCCCCTGCTTTAGTGCCGACCAACAGCGCGTCAGCTATTGCTCCAACGGTCTGATGGCCATCAGCACCCCATGCAAAGCTGAGTTGCGGTAACGTGCTGGTAGCAAGTACGGTCAAGTAGATGAAGATTTTTTTCATTTAAGTGAATACGAAAAATAAGTTTAGCCACAAGTAAAACCGTCTCGCGAGGCTTTAATAGGAGAGTCATTACAAACTTCCCATCAGAGCTCATCTCGCTATAGAGCCAGTTTTTGTGGTTACTGTTGAAGTTTAGTTAGTCAGGACTTACGCAAAACCGCACCAGTAGGTTGAGGGCTCCTTGCCTACTTTGGGTACGGTTTTCGTCGCCGCGCCTTGTTGGGAGAATTTTGCGTAAATCCTTTTAATATATATAGTATCTTGCAAAGATGACTAGGATATAGCAAAGCACTAAAAAAACGTACTCGGCGTTGAGATTGCCGCGGCAGGAATACGATTTAGTCCGCAACAGGTGTGCAATAGAGACCGAGATTACAGTAAATCATGTTTTATTGTAAATAAAATTATCTTCATCTCGTCTTGTCTGAATGGTTGTTATCTTCCTGTTAATTCGACTTCGGCGCCAATACCAGCTAAACTTGCACGTTTTTCTTCCATTTTTGCGGCATCTGCAATGAACACCATGAACGAATCTTCAGGCGATAGTCCTGAATCAGCATCAGACTCCACAGTTGAGTCTGCGAATGCTACGTCGCCATCGAGCGAGCTGATCAGCCGCGAAGTGGCCCGTCGCCGTACCTTTGGCATTATTTCTCACCCGGATGCAGGTAAAACCACGCTCACTGAAAAGCTGTTGATGTTCTCGGGCGCGATCCAATTGGCGGGTACGGTCAAAGCGCGTAAGAGTGGACGCCATGCCACCTCTGACTGGATGGAAATCGAGAAGCAACGCGGCATTTCTGTTGCATCTTCGGTCATGCAGTTTGAATACCGTGACCACGTTGTGAATTTGCTCGATACACCAGGTCACCAGGACTTCTCAGAAGATACGTACCGCGTATTGACCGCGGTCGATTCTGCCTTGATGGTGATTGATGCGGCAAAAGGTGTGGAAGAACAGACCATTAAGCTGCTCAATGTCTGCCGGATGCGTAGTACGCCGATCATTACGTTTGTCAATAAAATGGACCGTGAAACGCGCGATCCGCTGGAACTGCTTGATGAGCTTGAGTCTGTACTGAAGATTCAGTGCGCGCCGGTGACCTGGCCGATCGGGATGGGTAAAACTTTCCGTGGTGTCTATCACATTCTGAAAGACGAGATTCTGCTGTTCACACCAGGTAGTGAGCGTGCTGATCAGGAATTTGAAGTCATTAAAGGCATCGATAATCCACGTCTGGTTGAGATGTTCCCACTGGAAATCGAACAATTGAAAATGGAAGTTGAATTGGTCCATGGTGCCTCTAATCCATTTAGTCTCGAAGACTTCTTAGCTGGCGTGCAGACACCGGTATTCTTTGGTTCTGCGATCAACAACTTTGGCGTGCGTGAGATTCTCAACGCATTGCTCGAATGGGCGCCTCCGCCACGTGGTCGTGATGCGACAGTACGTACCGTCGAGTCCGGCGAAACACCATTTTCTGGATTTGTATTCAAGATTCAGGCAAACATGGATCCGGCGCACCGTGATCGTATCGCCTTCTTGCGTGTCTGCTCAGGTCGTTTTGAACGCGGCATGAAACTCAAGCATTTGCGCCTCAGTCGCGATATCAAAGTGTCGTCTGTTGTGACGTTCATGGCGTCTTCACGCGAGCAAGTTGAAGAGGCTTATGCAGGCGATATCATCGGGTTACCAAACCATGGCAACATGCAAATCGGTGATAGCTTTTCTGAAGGTGAGTTATTGCAATTCACTGGTATCCCTTATTTCGCGCCTGACTTTTTCCGTACAGCACGTATTTTAAATCCGCTAAAGATCAAGCAGCTACAAAAAGGCTTGCAACAGTTGGGTGAAGAGGGCGCTGTCCAAGTATTTAAGCCAGTCGTCAGCAGTGATCTGGTGTTAGGTGCCGTTGGTGTGTTGCAGTTTGAAGTCGTTGCAAGTCGTCTCAAAAACGAATATGGCGTTGATGCGGTATTTGAAGGAACGAGCATCAGTAGTGCGCGCTGGATTACGTGTGATGACAAGAAAATGATGGCTGACTTTGAACGATCGGCCGCAGGTGCCAATATTGCCTATGATGCCGCCGGCAATATGGCGTATCTCGCCACATCTGGCGTTAATCTTAAACTGACGCAAGAACGCTGGCCTGGCATTACATTCCATGCCACCCGGGAACATGCGGCCAAATTAGGTTGATTGTCATTGGATGAGGTCACGAATCAATTCACGAATCACTTTACATTTTGTAGGCTAAAAATCTATTGATTGAGAGAATTATTTTTTGTTCTGCCCGGAAGAGAAAGCGACAATCATTTCTTGCGGGAAAAATAAAAAATAAAAAAACTGAATGACGTACCACTGCGGCTTACCGAGGTTTTTCCCTCGGTAAGCCGCAGTGCTATTGGGCTTCTTAAAATCGGCAAATATTGATTTTGTTTGCTACTATGGATGTCGCCTGATGAGCCAGAGTCATCGCACTGGAGCGGTATGTAGTTATTTCGGGAAGGTTTCAATCAAATCTGGCTGTACGATCCTACACGTATTCATTTCACTTCCACCTCACTTGTTTTGTTGTAAAAAAGGAGTTTTGTCATGGCACTTTTCTTTATTGAAGCAGTCCGGTTTGACGATAGTGGCGAGCGTGTCGCCAGGGTGCGCTGGGGACGTAGCAAAGGAGGGCAGGTGATGCCGCCAACCGTCATTGATGGGGCGCAAGAGGTAGATGTGATGGATGTATGGACAACACTGAGTAACGGTGATGAGGTTGTCACAAAATTTCAACGTGACAACGGCATTATTCTTGGCCCCAAAGTGGTTGGTATTTTATATGAAGACGGTATGCCTGGCCTGTCAATGGAGATTGACGAGGTCTATGGAAGTCGTCTCAGCGACTTGCCACAATTTTAAAGTTTGTTCGCCTTGCCGGTAGGCTACGGCTTATCGGTGAGGCAATCGTACAATCGCAATCAGTGCGTTTTTCGGTGATTGAGTTTAGTTTAACTTCAGACGCTGCTTCAAATTTGGTGCTAAAGACAGAAAAATGAGCGCGATTGCTAAAGGCACTGTAGCAATAAATCCGAGGTGCTTGAACGCTGATGCACCCAATACACCCCCGACAAAAAAAGCACCGACCAGCATCAGATGTAAGCGTAATTTTTTGCGGTTTGCGCCAACCTCTTCATTTGGTGTCGACACACTTTTGTCCTTGTTCCAATAGAGCATTTTACCTACTTCTATTCCAATATCTGTGACCAGACCAGTCACATGCGTTGTGCGGATTTCTGCGTTTGAAATCTTAGTAATTAACGCATTTTGTAATCCCATCGTATAGCACAATAAAACCGTCGTGAATGAGACGGTAATCACTTCGTGTTGCTGCAGTTTCGTGCCGATCAGTCCAAATAACAGAAGTAGGATCGCTTCTAGCAGGAGTACTGGTGTGTAAATGTAGGGAAGACGATTGCGCTTGGCGAAGTTGACAATCAATGCAGTACTCGCGGCGCCGCTGGCAAAACTGATTAATGAAACCAATGCTGCCATGGCAGGCAAGACTCTGCCCAGCACCAAGTCATCCGTTGCTGCCGCCAACATACCTGTCATGTGCGAGGTGTACTGCCCAACCGCTAAAAAACCACCGGCATTCAGCGCCCCCGCCACGGCTGCCAATGTGACGCCAAGGTGAAGATTCGTGCGTGGAGAACGTTTTGGCGAGGTCAGTGCGGACAGATAGTTGATCGGCATATTGCTGCGTAAATTCATCGTTGGTGTCGAGTGGTCAGTGTAGCGGAGAACGTTATCTGGCGGGGTGCTTTACGCTGGATAGGAAATCAAAAAACCTTGATCAGGCACAAAATTAACTCGCACACTACTGCGGCTGAGCTGCGCAAGCAAGGCAGTTTTTCAGCTATCTAACTCAAAAAAATCATCTGAGATGCAGTGATACCACTTACATACTTCCACATCTGCATCACTACGGAATTGCATCGCTTTTATTGGCGAAAACAATAGTGTGGTGACACCCGTCAGTGGAAATAGTCCTTTGTATTGGATGTGTTTAAAACATGGCGCTCACACTGTGCAAACGCTCTTTTGCAGTGACTGAATTTGTTATTGAGAAGCATCTTTGACGGTCTGTATTTTGATGTTTATTCGCCCCGTCATATTCAATTTTTTGATATGAAACAAGTGAATATGTATATATGTTTGTTGGAAAAACTAAACAGACCACTTTGAATTTGGTCTGGAAATAATTTAAATAAAGTCTTTTTAAAACAATGATTTAAGTTATTTTATTGATGTTTATAATTAATACCAATATAGGGCATGTTAATACCACGTAGATACCGCTTGACAACCACTTTTGCCGTCCTTAAAGTGGGGTTCATTCGATCATTTTGTTTGATTTTTATTTGGTTTAAACGAATAAAAATTAAGAAAAATTCGAATCAAGGTGAGAGAAAAATACTTAAAACTCATCGTTTATGCGGGTACATTCAGTCGTTTTTATGGGTGTAACGGGTAAATGGAAATAATATTTCCATGTGCTTGATCTGCTGTGTTGCTCAACAAATTCAGGTATTGCGCAAGCACTATTTGTACTTTTAGTGGCATCTAAGTGGATTTGCTTGGTTTAGTAATGCTGGTGTTTTTTGTGTTGTAAAGAACTTGTTCTTTCTGCAAATTTGAGTGATTTGACAAAAAATTGATTTAGAAAAATCTTGGGGGAGTAAATGAAACGTAATTCAACACCTGGTTTGACGCCAATCGCGTTGGCAGTCGCACTTCTGGCAACGGGGGCATCCACGTCTGTGTACGCACAACAGGCAGACCAACCTCAGACACAAGAAGTGGTTGTGACTGGTATCCGTGCTTCTATGCAACAATCGATCAACCAAAAACGTAACGCAGAATCACTGGTTGAAGTGATTACGGCGGAAGACGTGGGCAAGATGCCGGATAAAAACGTTGCGGACTCTCTGCAACGTATTCCTGGTGTGAGCGTTGCAACAGCGGGCGGTACTGAAGGTGGTTTCGGTGAAAACGATCGCGTTGCATTGCGTGGCACACCTTCTGCATTGACACTGACGACATTGAATGGTCACACCGTATCGAGCGGTGACTGGTACGCGGCTAATATTTCTGGCGGTGGCCGTAGTGTCAGTTACTCTTTATTTCCTTCTGAGTTGATTGGTCGCGTGACAGTACATAAGAGTTCACAAGCCAATCTGGTTGAGGGTGGGGCGGCTGGTAGCGTCGATATCGAAACACGTAAGCCGTTAGACTTTAAGCAGCAATTGACTGTGCAGGGTTCTGCAGAGGCAGTCAATTCTAGCCTAGCAAGTAAAACAAATGGTCAATTCAGTGGCATGATTAACTGGAAAAATGACGAAGGTAACTTTGGTTTATTAGTACAGGCTTTTGATGAAAAGCGCAGTTTGTTGCGTGATGGTCAGGAATTCCTGTGGTGGGACAAGATGCAGTCGGGCTACGATGGTTCTGGCTGGGTTCAGGCGCATCCTGAAGTCGTCGGTAAGAACATTTCTTTGTTGACTGGTACATCCCAGTTCCAACAAGACCGCGAACGCAAAGGTGGTATGCTCGACGCGCAGTTCAAAGTCAATTCCGCTTTGACGTTTGACCTGACTAGTTTCTACTCTCGCCTTGACGCGACTAACGTCAACCGTAACATGATGTTCGCGCCCTATTCAGCAATGACAAATGGCTGGTCTGGTACTGGTGGTGTTGCGCCATCTGCATGGACGATCGTTGGCAATACCATTACATCATTGACGCTGCCTGCAACATGCCCAGCAGGTCTCAATTGCTCTAGTATGTCAACGACAGTACAAGATATCGCTGTCCGTCCTGGCTCTTATAGTGACTCTAAGTTCGTTAATCTGGATGTTAACTACAAAGCCAGTGATTCACTGAGCTACAGCGGTAAGTTGGGTCAGACGCAAGGTACCGGCCACACAACTGATATTGGCTATGAAGTATGGAATGCCTATAGCGGTGGCAGCATCACATTGTTTGGCCTGAGCCAGCCAGCACAGATCGTTGTGCCAGGTTCTAACCAACTGACTTTCCGTCCAAATGGTCCTATCGGCGGCTGGGCATCTGATGTGACTGCTAAAGATAAAGAGTCCTATGGTCAGATCGATGGTACTTGGGCTACTGGTAACGATATTCTGCATAGTGTGAACTTTGGTCTGCGTGCAGCATCACATTCCCGTAATCTGACAAACTTGAATGGTACTGTTGGCGCTGCAGGTACAACAATTGCAGGTGCACCAAGCGGTGTAACAACATTCACTTCCAGCTTGCCTAACGTATTGAACAATACGTGGACAATGCCGGGAGATTCTGTCACTGCATGGGCGAATAAAAACGTCACGTTCAACAACCATTCCTATCAGTCCGAGTTCAAGATTGAGGAAGATGTGCAGTCTGCCTACGCAATGGCCAACTTCAATGCAGAAAAAGTGTCTGGTAACTTCGGTGTTCGTTTGGTCAGCACGAAAGAACACGTAGAGAATGGTTCTCCAAACGCTACATGGTCACCAATCGTGACAGAAAACAGCTACACCGATGTTTTGCCAAGTGCAAACTTCCGTGTTGATCTGACGAACAATCTGGTCAGCCGTTTTGCAGTGAGCCGCACAATGGCGCGTCCTGACTTTGGTCAATTAGCATCCTTGACCTTGCTCGACACGCAAATGACTGGTTCTGGTGGTAATCCAAACCTGAAACCAATCCGTTCGACTAACTTTGATGCTGGTATCGAGTGGTATTTTGCACCAAAATCATTGTTGTCCGCTGGTGTGTTTGATATGTCCATGGATTCTTATGTGACATACGGTTCTTTCGTGCAGTCTTTCTATAACAACGCACAAAAAGCCTACACCAAATACAACATGAGTGCAGCGTTGAATACGACGGCTGAAGTCAAAGGTATCGAACTGGCGTATGTTCAGGATATCGGTCGCGGCTTTGGTGTGAACGTGAACTACACGTATGCTGATGGTAAAGAAACGGGTAAAGCAACTGGTTCTTCCTGCGCTACAACGGGTGATTGCAGTATGGTGGGTACATCCAAGAACTCGTACAACCTTGGTGCGTACTTTGAAAATCAAAAGTTCAGCGCTCGCTTGCAATACAGCTACCGTTCAGCATTCCTCAATGGCCTAGATCGTAACAGTGCGATTTACCAGGATGCCGTTGGTACGGTATCAGCTTCTGTATCTTATAACATCACTGATAACATCAGTTTATCGTTAGAAGGTAAAGATCTGAATGACCCAATGTTGAAGTCCTATGCGACGACTCCAGATCAACCACGTGCATTCTACAAAAACGGTCGCCAGATTTATTTTGGTATCCGCGCAAAACTGTAATTGGCACGTTACTTGTTGACTTGATGTAGCCAAACAATGGCGGAGCATTCTCTGCTCCGCCATTTTTTTCACAGAGCCCATTCCCTCGCTATCTGTTGTGACGATTTTCTGTAATGCAGATGTCGATGGAATGCGTTTTGTCTTGTATTTTGTTATGGCAGTACAGGATCGCGATAAGGGGCACCTCAGTAGGTGAGGTGCGACTTGATTTTCATTATCCTCAGCGGGGTGTTTTTCGGTGAACTGGATAAGCGTCTGAGCTGATGTCGGGCTGTTTGATCGGAAGTTGGCAGCAAGACCATCGTGCGTGCACTTTTTGTGTTGTTCTTGCCGGACTTGGTCGGTTTGAAATCGAAGAAAATTGGTTTGAAGTCTTAGAAATAGTAAGAGGTATTACTGGCTCGTATTATTTCGATACAATACCACTTAAATACCTATTGACAGCCACTACTAATAAACTTTACAGTGAACGCTTTAAGTTTAACAGAACTTTCAATGTGGATTATGTTTCCGATAATTTACGTATAAAAATTAAATTAATGAATAATTTACGGATCTCAGAGGTAAATTTGAACGCGGCAGAAAATATCGTCAAGGATACTATCGCTTCGTCATCGGCCTATCTGATTGGGGTTGATGGCGGTGGTACTGGCACGCGAGTGGTGTTGGCAGATGCCAATGGGGTTGAATTAGCACGTGGTGCTGGTGGACCATCTGGTCTGGTTCATGGTCGGCAACATGCATGGAATTCAATTCTGGTGGCGATAGGGCAAGCGTTTGAACATGCTGGGCGCACATTGCCGACATTGTCATCGATGGCGATCGGTTGTGGGTTGGCTGGTGTTAATAACGTTCAGTGGGCAGCAGAGTTTGTCGCGCTCAATCCTGGCTTTGCGACCGTGGTCGCTGAAACGGATGCTTATACCACCTTACTGGGTGCCCATCTTGGTCAGCCAGGTGTTGTGATTGCGTTGGGGACAGGCAGTGTTGGCGAGGTGTTGCAAGCCAATGGTCAGCGACGTGAAGTTGGCGGGTGGGGCTTTCCGGCTAGTGATGAGGCAAGTGGTGCTTGGTTGGGCTTACATGCCGTCAATCATCTGCAAAGAACTCTCGATGGCAGGGCACCTGCTAATCCGTTTTCAGTGGCCGTGTTAGCACATTGTGGTGGCGACAAAAATGCCGTATTTAGCTGGTTAGCCAGCGCGAATCAAACCCGTTACGCAGAATTGGCACCGATTGTTGTCCGTTTTGCTGCCGAGAATAACGTGGCGCAACAAATTATGTTGGACGCAGGCAAAGAAGTGCAGGCCATGGCCTATGCACTGGATGCCAGCGGAGAATTACCGATTGCTTTATGTGGTGGACTGGCAGCAGCAGTCGCCCATTATTTACCAGAAGAATTGCAACAAAAAGCACAAAAGCCGCAAGGAGATTCTGCGCACGGTGCGTTGATTATGATTCAACATCATTTGCAAAAAAACTAAACCAGAGAGACAAAAACATGTTGGCACAACTGGATGATTTTAAACCCGATAGTGATAGTTCTACGCCGTTGTACCTACAACTGGCAAACAAATTAGCGAACGGTATTCACAGCGGACAGTGGCAACCTGACGAAGCCTTGCCTTCCGAGCGCATGCTGTCGGAGTCACTGCAAATTTCAAGGGTCACTGCGCGTAAGGCGATCGATATGCTGTGTGAACGCGGCCTGCTGACACGTAAGCATGGTTCTGGTACGTACATCACGCCCAAGCTGGAGCAGCCGTTGTCCCGCTTAACAAACTTTAGTGAAGAACTGCGTCAGCGTGGTTTTGTTCCAGGATCACGCTGGATTTCACGCGAGACGGGCATCGCATCGCCTGAAGAAATTTTATCGCTGGGCTTGTCCCCCAATACCGTCGTCTCACGCCTGAAACGTCTGCGTACCGCTGATAACGTGGTGATGGCAATCGAAAGCACCACTATTCCGGCGATGTATATGCCGAATCCTAAATTGGTGACCGACAGTTTGTACGGCTACCTCGATTCGCATAACGTGGCGCCAACGCGCGCGTTGCAGCATATCCGAGCGGTGAATGCGACGCCGGAACAAGCCAGACTAGCGGATATTAAACAAGGTGCAGCGATGTTATTTATTACCCGCGTCGGCTACCTGCCAAACGGCACCGCTATTGAGCTGTCGCATTCCTATTGCCGTAGCGATTATTATGATTTCGTGGCGGAGTTATTCAGATGAGTTTGCATCAACAAGTACGCGGAAAAATACTGACGCCGGACGGTTGGATTATTGGTGATATTCAATTCTCTGAGCGCATCGAAGCAATTCACTCTGTCGATGGCATGGCAGAGCCCGAATTCACGATTTTGCCTGGCTTTGTGGATTTACATGTTCACGGTGCCGGCGGCAAAGACACCATGGAAGCAGGTGATGCGGTCCAAGTCATTGCAAGACAACATGCGCAGCATGGAACAACCAGTTTGCTGGCAACCACCATGACAGCGCCGATGGCTGACATCGAAGCCGCGTTGCGGGCGATCCAGCCAGTGATTGCTGAGCGACCAAGTGGTGCGGCACGTGTACTCGGTGTGCATCTGGAAGGGCCTTATATCAACCCCGGAAAACTTGGTGCGCAACCCGATTTTGCAGATATTGGTTCTTTAAATCAGGTCAAACATCTGGACGCCATTGCACCCATTAAACTGATCACAGTTGCACCAGAAATAGAAGGGCATTTGCAATTAGTCCGTGAGCTGAGTGACATGGGCATGCAGGTACAAATCGGTCATACATTAGGTACGTACGAAGAGGGTGTCGCTGCATTAGAAAATGGCGCGAAAGGTTTTACTCATCTGTATAACGCCATGTCCCGCCTAGACCATCGGGCGCCTGGTATGGTCGGTGCTGCACTGGCACACGCTGAGTTCTCAGAAATTATTCCAGATTTATTGCATGTGCATCCCGGCGCGATTAAAGCGGCGATGCGTGCGATTCCCCATCTATATTGCGTCACCGATTCGACTGCGGCATCAGGCATGCCCGACGGACAATACATGCTCGGCCGTCAGGTCGTGCATAAGTGTCTGGGGGGAGTGCGCCTCGAAGACGGCACACTGGCCGGCAGTACTTTGACCATGGATCAGGCTTTGCGCAATTTGGTCAGTATCGGACTCGATCTGGAGGATGCTTCCAAGCGGGTTTCTACCTATGCTGCTGATTATCTCGGATTATCTGAACGTGGCCGCTTAACGGCGGGTGCGTTTGCCGACCTCGTTGTGCTGGATCGTCAGCTCAACCTTATTGCTGTGTATGTAGAAGGAGAAAAGATTGACCTCGCAAATGCTTAAAGAAGCGTGTTCTTCCGCGGAACGTGTCGCTCAACAATTAACCCACGATCGTGACCGTTACGCTGATCTTGGCGCCCATCTGCGCGCGTATCCGCCGACCTCAGTCGTAACAGTTGCTCGCGGTAGTTCAGATCATGCAGCGAACTATGCTGCTTATCTGATTATGCAAAGGCTGGGTCGCATTGTAGCGTCGTTGCCGATGTCACTCGTGACGCTCAATAAAGCGCCATTACAAGCCAAAGATGCGTTAGCGATTGCCATTTCACAGTCAGGCCAGAGCCCAGACGTGGTTGAACCGATCTCCTATTTCTCTCAAGGTGGTGCAACGACCGTTGCGTTGGTCAATGATGCCACATCGCCATTAGCACAAGCAGCGCAATGGACCATGCCACTGCATGCTGGCCCTGAATTAAGTGTCGCCGCGACAAAGAGTTTTATCACTTCGTTAGTGGCAGGGGCACGTCTGGCAGGCCATTGGCAAAATGATGCAGAATTTCTGGACGCGATTGAGCAATTGCCAGAAGCGCTGACCGCAGCGACGAAATTGGACTGGTCTCCTGCATTGGATGTATTGACACCAGCGCAGCGCATTATGGTGGTGGGTCGCGGTATCAGCTTCCCAGTGGCATTGGAGTCTGCATTGAAGTTTAAAGAAACCTCCGTGATTCAGGCCGAAGCATTCAGTGGCGCTGAAATCAAACACGGTCCAATGGCATTGATTCATGACGGTTACCCATTACTGATTTTTGCAACCCGCGGCCCAGCACAAGATGGTTTGATTAAGTTGGCCGAAGAAATGCGTGGACGTGGTGCTAATGTCTTGCTGGCTGCCCCTGACAATATCAAAGAACGTAACCTCACATTGCCAGTGGCTGCGACACCTGACCTTGATCCTATCGTAGCAATTCAGGCGTTTTATGTGATGGCTGCACATTTGTCGGTAGCACGTGGTTTAGATCCAGATAAGCCACGTCACTTGAGTAAAGTCACCAAGACGAACTAAGCGAGCTTTCATAGCGGTCATCTTTTTTTTGATCTGATTAACCATACTCCCCTCAGTATAAAAAACATCTCTATAAATAACGTTGACTACATGACGATTTTTTTAAAAAAATGGGGGAGTATATTAAAACGAGGGTGTCGGTTAGTCACTGCCGCCTTCGTCATTGTTGTTCTATCCCAGCAGTCAGCAAGCGCCGCACAAAAAATCGAGTTTTGGACCATGAGTCTAAAACCGAAATTTATTCCGTATTTCCAGGATCTGGTCCATCGCTATGAGGCGACACATCCGGGTGTTGTGATTGAGTGGGTTGATTTTCCGTGGGATATTTTGCAGCTCAAACTCATCACTGCAATTGCCGCTGGTAAGCCTCCCGCCTTAGTTAATCTAAGTGTGCCGTGGGCTGAAGAAATGTCCCGCGATGGCTTATTAGAGCCAGTCGATCGTTATCTCTCCGTAGCGGGTCAGGCAGTTCCTTATACTGATGCAGCGCTAGCTGACTTACGTTTTAACGGAAAAGTGTATGGTTTTCCGCATTACAGTAACGTCAATATCATCGCCTATAACAAGCAATTGTTGACAGCGGCAGCAATGACAAAAGCACCTGATAACATGGATCAGTTGCTCGCGCTTGCAGTGCAAGTCGCAGCGAAAACCGGTAAGCCTGGTTACGCACCGGCATTAGGAAAAATCGACGGTTTCATGATGCAGCAAGGTCTCGATCTGATTCGAGATGGCAAGGCTGTCTTTAATTCACCTGCCCATGTGGCGTTGGTCAAGAAGCTAGCAGCAACGTACAAAGCCAACGGGTTTTTGAAAGAGAAATTATTCGCAGAAGATAATTTTCCTGCGGTTATTGATGCGTATCTCGGTGGACGCTTAGCTGTGATGGTCAGTGCTCCGACGGCGATCAAACGTGTACAGACCGACGCGCCAGATATATATGCCCAGACAGGTATTTTCGCGATGCCAGCAGGGCCAACGGGCATCAATGATGGTGGTTGGATGTTTCATTTTGGCATTCCTAAAGGTGTCCGGCAGCAAGATTTGTCTGCGATTGCCGAGTTTGCGCGATACCTCACTGGGGATGAAAATCAACTTACGTTTGCGCGCACTGCAGGTGTCATGCCTACGACCAAGCAGGCGTTAGCTCAGCCGTATTTCAGACAGTTACCAGCCAACGTGGGTGCTGCCGAAATCGCCTCTGCTGTGGCAGCAAAGTCAATGAACTCGTCGCGCAGCTTGTATGTGTCGGGGATTGACGACTATGATGAACTACGCCGTTTTCTGGTCAAAGCGGTCGAGGCAGGCGTGACAGGACGGGCGGATATTCAGACGGCGCTCAATGAAGCGGTCGCGATCTGGAACAAAAAACTGGCCAAGGTGAACAAGCCATGACCCAACACCGATATCAAACCCGATTAGCGTATCTGTTCCTGATGCCGGCGCTCGTGTTGCTTGCTGCATTCTCATTCTGGCCGGTATTTTATGGCTCGTATCTGAGCTTTACCGATTTTAGTCTGATACGGGCAACGCATTGGGTGGGGCTCGCCAATTATCAGGCGCTCTTTAACAATGACATGTTTTTGACTGGCCTGAAAAACTCCCTGATTTTCTTGCTGGTTGTGCCATTGACGCAGATTGGAGCGATGAGTCTTGCAGTAATGGTTAACAATCAACTTCCTGCGATTCGGTGGTTCCGTGCCGCGTATTATGTGCCTGTGGTAACGACAGTGTCCGTGGTCGGCATCATGTGGGGATTTATGTTCCATGAGCAAGGCGCATTGAATTTTGTTTTGTTGCAATTGCATGTGATCACAGTACCACTCGGCTGGCTGTCTGATGATGCACTCGCCTTGTTTGCGATTATGTTCGTGTCATTCTGGCGCGGTCTGGGATGGTACATGGTCATGTATCTGGCTGCCTTGCAGTCGCTGCCTGCGGAAATGCAGGAGGCGGCGATATTAGATGGCGCAAACCGTTGGCAGCGCTTCTGGCGCATCACGGTGCCGATGTTATACCCCACCATCATGGTGTGCAGCATGATGTCCGTTCTGGCGGCGTTAAAGGCGTATCAGGAAGTGGATGTGTTGACGCAAGGCGGTCCGATGAATTCGACGTTTACCGCCTTGTATTACGCTTATGATCAGGGCTTAAAACATCTGAAATTACCCCGCGGGCTTGCAGCGAGTTTTGTTGTCTCTATTTGCTGTATTGGAATCGCATTCGGATGCCTGAAATACCTCAAGCCGAGGCACCGCGAATGAACCTCAGGCCTGCTCACGTGTTACGCTTGTTTCTGCACTATCTAGTGTTAGCCGTTATTGCGATCGTTTGCGTCTTTCCGTTTTGGTGGACGTTCGTTGTGGCGATTTCGACCAAGGGAAATATGTTCGAATTCCCGCCGACGTTCTGGCCGCAGGCGGTATCGCTGGAGAATTTTTCTGAGGTATTTCGTGTGATCCCGATGTGGAATTTTTTGAAAAATTCCATCCTCATTACGGCGGCCACCGTGATCGGAAAATTAGTTATTTGTTCTCTCGCGGCCTATCCCTTATCGCGAATGGCATTCCGGGGTAAAAAACTCGTCTTCGGCATTATTCTGGCGACCATGGTTCTACCTTCTGAAGTGAATTTTCTGGTCAACTTCGTGAGCATGACAAAGCTGGGTTTGGTTGATACTTACACGGGTGTTGTATTACCAAATATCGTAACTGCCGTTTCAATTCTTTTGTTAAAACAGGCCTTCGATGAGGTGCCGCAGGATTTGCTCGATGCAGCACGTGTGGACGGCGCCCTTGAATGGGTCATTTTTTATCGCATCGTTTTACCACTCATGACGCCCTGGCTGGCGACGGTTGGCATTTTAACTGCGGTTGAAGCGTGGAATGAATACATCTGGCCGTCGATTATTATTGCGAAGCCAGAAGATTTTCCTTTATCCGCAGGGGTGTTATATCTGCGGGGAACTTACGGTAGCAGTACGCGGGTGATTGCTGCCGGAACAATGTTGACAGTCGCACCGATTCTGGTCGCCTTTTTATTTACACAGCGCTTCTTTATGCGCGGTATGGATGGAGCAGTAAAATGACGCAAGACAAACAATATGTGATGAGCCTAGACGAAGCACGCAAACTAGCAGGACAGTTAGTGATGATACGCATGCCTGTCACCAGTCTCGATGCAGAATCGGCGCGCTATCTGAAACAGCATCACATTCGTGGAATTTGTCTGTTCCGTGGCAATATGACTGACGAAATTCAACTCAAAAAACTGACCTCCGATCTGCGTGAAGTGATGGGACCTGAATCCTTGATCGCGCTGGATCAAGAAGGTGGTGCCGTGGTGCGTTCCACCTGGGTTCCGCAGCCGCCTGCGGCGATGTCGTTGGGTGCGAGTGATGATCCAGCGCTGTGTTATCAGGTGGGGGCTGCGGTTGCGCGTAGCGTGAAAGCACTCGGTTTTAACTGGAACTTTGCACCAGTGCTGGACTTGAATAATAACGTCAATAACCCCGTTATTTCTGAGCGTTCATTTGGCTCCGATCCAACCCGTGCCAGTGAGTTGGCTTTGGCATGGATGGATGGCAGTTTGTCGGAAGGCGTGGCTTGCTGCGTTAAACATTTTCCTGGTCATGGTGATACCAATGTCGATTCACACCGTGACTTACCGACCGTTGATAAATCCATCGAAGAATTACAGGCATTGGAGCTGGCACCGTTTCAAATTGCCGTCACACGTAATGCACCGGCAATGATGACGGCGCATATCGTTTATCCAGCACTAGACGCAGAGAATCCTGCAACGATGTCTAAACCGATCCTGACAGGTTTATTGCGTGATCAATGGAATTATCAAGGCGTGGTCATTACTGATGGTATGGATATGCATGCGATTGCTGGTCGCTATGGCGTCGGCAATGCTGCCGTCAAAGCATTGCTTGCTGGCGCTGATCTGGTTATGGCGTTAGGAACAACTGAAACACAGCTTGAGACACTAGACGCATTAACTGAAGTGATCGCCACTGGCCAGATTTCAACAGCAGAGATCGAACAGCGAATGGCGCGTGTCCGTCAACTGACAGAGACGTATCCATGTCAGTCTTCTGCATACCAGTCCGAATTAGCAGATCGTATCCTGATGTCATCGGCGTGGAAGCGTGGACTAACTGCCAACGGCAATCCTGTTGCCCCTGAAAAAGGCAGCAAAGTACGATTGGTCATCAGTGCCGACGTGGTCAGCGATGGCGTATCAGAAGCGGGCATCTCTGCAGAGAAAGTCAGTGCCATGTTGCGTAGTCTGTATGACCTCGAGACGGTTTGTTTTTCTGATGCGAATAGTTTTGACTGGGCGAGCTTGCCGCAAGATGATCGGTTCGTGATTCTGGCATCAACCGTCCGTATCCGTTATAGCCAACAGGTTCGTGATAGCTGGAAGCCAGATTTGCATCTGGTGCTCTGGAATCCGTTTCAGATGTTGGATATTCAGGCACCAGCGTTGCTGACCTATGGTTTTGCACCGCCAGCGGTGGATGCTGCTCGCGCTTGGTTTGCGGGTGAAATCAGTGCCGATGGAACGATGCCAGTGCATGGTTTTATCTGAGAGATTGTTGATAAGCGGTCCGCGACTGAACGCATACAACTGAACGCATAAAGCTGAACACGTCAACAAGAACATAACAGAGATAAAACATGGCCGATGTCCAGCTTCGACAACTCGCAAAAGCTTACGGAAAAAATCCGGTATTGCGCCACATTGATTTGCATATTCAGGAGGGCGAGTTCATGGTCTTCGTCGGTCCTTCTGGATGTGGTAAGTCAACGCTACTGCGTATGATTGCGGGCTTGGAGGACATCGATCAAGGTGATCTCATTATTGGCGGTCAGAGAGCCAATGACGTTCCTCCTGCACAGCGTGGGCTAGCGATGGTGTTTCAGTCTTATGCGCTGTATCCCCATATGACGGTATTCGAGAACATGGCGTTTGGTTTAAGCTTGACTTCCATGCCAAAAGCGCAAATCGCAGCGACAGTGCAGCGAGTAGCGGGGTCGCTGCAGATCGTGCATTTACTCGACCGTAAGCCGCGTGACTTATCAGGCGGGCAGCGACAACGTGTTGCTATCGGACGTGCTATCGTCAGGCAGCCTTCTTTATTTCTTTTTGACGAACCTTTGTCTAATCTCGATGCAAGCTTGCGGGTTCAGATGCGTATCGAGCTGAGTAAATTGCATAGAGAGTTACAATCGACAATGATTTATGTGACCCACGATCAGGTTGAGGCAATGACCTTAGGCCAACGTATTGCCGTGTTTAATGGCGGCATTATTGAACAAGTTGGCACACCATTGAACTTATACGAACATCCTGCTAATTTGTTTGTTGCAGGGTTTCTCGGTACACCGAAAATGAATCTTCTGAGCGCCATAGTGATGAATGCGGATCACCAAGGCGTACTGGTGCAGTTGGCGGATGGTAGTCTGCTACAGATGCAAGTTGATGGCAGCGGGATACGTATCGGTGACAAGCTGACGGTGGGGATTCGTGCTGAACATCTGCTGTTGGATGATACGCACAATTCTGGCCCGCAGAATCAGTTGCATGTCGACGTTAATTTTGTCGAACATCTGGGCGATAGCTGCATTGTGTATGCGAATTTCCCAGGTGCTGAAAATTTATTTGCTGCGAAATTTTCCGCCGGAGAGACCCACCTTCAGACATCGCAAAAATTATCCTTGCATGTCGCCCCTGCGCATTGTTATGCCTTTAATACGGCAGGTGCAGCGCTGCCACGGTTGTAATGATTGAATTCAAACCGAGCATCTTGGATAGATCAGCTGGCTAGCGAGGATTTTTGATCTCGTCGACAGGTTAATTTTTTGCTCATATTCTTGTCTTACTCCCTCTTTTTTTATCGTATTTTGTGTCTTTCCGGATAGTATTTTTCTTTCTGCTCATGATAATGTACTGCTTAGATAAAAATGAGTGAGGCAGTATTCCATTTGCCCTAGCGACCAGATTGACTTGATGCGCTTGTCAGCTATTCTCGAAAGCAATCGAAGATTGCCTGTTGAGACTTGGCGACTGTAGATTGGTAATGTTTCTTCCTCAGCTTGTCTGAACAGTAAGTTTGATGATGAAACCAATTTCGGATCTGAGATTATGCCTGTATTAGATCAACATCTGCCTGAAGCCGTCAGGTCCCTGGATCGTCCATGAGATTGTCTCTGCGCTGGAAATTAGTGTTAGGCAGCCTGCTGGTTGAAATCGTCATGCTCAGTTTTTTGGTCGCAAATAGCTTACGACTGAATCAGGAACATATGCAGCAACTGGTCGATCTTCGTCTCAAGGAAGTCTCTGTCCTATTGAATGCATCGATTGCGCCGGCCATGGTCCAGGAAGATTACCCAGCAATCAATAATGTGTTTCGTGCG
The DNA here is from genome assembly GCF_049339825.1 of Undibacterium sp. RuRC25W. Classification (NCBI taxonomy): domain Bacteria; kingdom Pseudomonadati; phylum Pseudomonadota; class Betaproteobacteria; order Burkholderiales; family Oxalobacteraceae; genus Undibacterium; species Undibacterium sp. RuRC25W. Next base: position 27,703 of record NZ_JBMPPD010000034.1, read on the forward strand.
AGCCGCAATCAAGACGGTATTGTTTATTTTTTACTTTATGACAGCCATCAGCAATTAATCGCAGCCGATGGATGGGATGGTCCTGCGCCAACTGTTTTGACGCAACTAGATATCCCCAAGAGCGCAACGAGAATCGATGCGCATGTTCCGGTTAGTTTGAATGGTGTGCCGTATGGCGAGTTACGGTTTGGCGTGAATACCCAGTTTGTGAAAAGTGCCCGTGATCGCCTATTTGACGAGTCGGTTCTCATTTCTGCTACCGAAATATTATTATCCTTTTTGTTTATTGCACTTCTGGGGACGTGGCTTACACGTAATCTCAAACGGCTGGAAATCTCTGCCAACGCGATTTCTCGTGGTGAATACGATTTGCGTATTGCGCATACCGGTAATGATGAGGTGGGGTCGGTTGGACGAGCGCTCAATATCATGGGAGAGCAACTGGCGCATGACTTTCTGGCATTGAAACGCAGTGAGCAGCAGCAACGTGAAACGGCTCAACGCCTGCAGTCCGTCTTTGAAGCAGTGCCTGATTATCTGACGCTGAGCCAGTTAGAGAGTGGCATGATCGTTTATGCTAACGCCGGTTTCGAGGCGATGACAGGATATACCCGTGAAGAGGCCATCGGCCAGACCAGTATCGAGATGGGTATCTGGTTAGATAAAGAAAATCGGAAACGTTGGGTAAAAACCGTCTTTGCAAACGGTTTTGTCAGCGACTTTCAGACCTCGTTATCGACCAAGGATGGCGCAGTTAAAGCAATCTTATTATCCGCAAAGTTACTCGATATTGACGGTGTTCCACATATTGTCACCATCTGCAAAGACATCACCGAACGTCTAGAGTCCGAAATTAAAGTCGAGATGGGGCGGCGTAAATTGCAGGCGGTACTTGATGCAGCGTCAGAAGTGTCCATCATCGCGACGGATGTCTATGGCAAAATCACCATGTTCAATAGTGGCGCCGAGAAAATGCTCGGTTATAGCGCAGATGAATTTGTCGGTCGTCTGACACCCGCACCTTTTCATGATCGTGAGGAGTTGCGGACACGCAGTCGTCAGTTATCTCAGCAATTCTCACGTCATATTGCCGGCATCGAAATTTTTACTGCAATCGCAGTCCAGCATGGATCCGATGTTAGTAACTGGACCTACATTCATAAAACCGGAAAACGTATCAATATCTCTCTCGTGGTCACAACGATGCGTGATGAGTTTGAAAATGTGGTCGGTTTTCTAGGAATCGCCCGTGATATTACACCGCAAGTCGAGGCTAGAGCAGCGTGGCGACAACTGAATGATAAACTGGAAACGCGCGTCAACGAGCGTACCGCCGAACTCAAAAAGGCCAATGAAGATCTAGCCTTAGCGCTAGAAAGTTTACAGTTGGCACAGGATGAATTAGTCCGCGCTGAAAAGCTCAAAGCCTTAGGCAATATCGTCGCCGTTGTCGCTCACGAACTCAACACACCTATCGGCAATAGCCTCACCGTTGCAACGACATTGCGTGAAAAAACTAAAAAGTTGAACCAACTTTTTATGGAAGGTACATTACGTAAATCAAGCCTGAGTGATTACCTGAGAGAATCGGACGAAGGGACGGCGATTCTTACCCGTGCGTTGCATCGCTCCAGTGATCTGGTGAACAACTTTAAACATGTGACAGTCGATCAGGTCACTGGTCAGCGGAGGTCATTTGACCTATTAGACATTATTGTGGATGTCGCGGCGGTGCTGAGTCCGATGTTGCGGACGACCCCGTTCAGATTTTCTTATGAACTTCCCGCCGGAATAGTATTCGATAGCTACCCCGGCCCCTTGGAGCAGATTGTCACCAATTTGATTACTAATTCAGTGGCCCATGCATTTGACGGTAAAGACCATGGGAAAATGCATTTGACGGCGCATAGTATTGATTCTGATACCGTGCAAATCATCTTTAGTGATGATGGCATCGGCATCGAACCCGACTACCTTTCTCGTATTTTTGATCCGTTTTACACCACCAAATTAGGTCGCGGTGGAACTGGCTTGGGATTGAATATCGTTCATAATATCGCCACCAAAACCTTAGGCGGACACTTGAGTGTGGATAGTATTTATGGCAAAGGCACCCTATTTACCCTTAACATTCCATTGTGTGCGCCTGAATAAAATTAAATGATACTGCTGGCGCTGTTTGCACTATCAGCCGTGTTATTTCGCTCATTGACGGTATCCTGATCGTCATCTTCAGGAGCCTTGTCACTGATTTTGACAAAACGGGTGAGCACTAACACTGGGATCGCTGATACTAATACCCAGACAAAAAACTGCTTATAGCCAAGTGCGACCTGGATATCGCCACTGATTATTTTAAAAAAGACAAATCCAAGCTGCATCACACCCGTGCCCAGAGCGTAATGTGCCGTTTGATATTTACCGACAGCGACGACTTGCATAATGAATAGAATCAGGCCGACAAAACCAAAACCATAACCAAACATCTCAACACTCAAGGCCGTAGCGATGACACTCATATTGTCGGGCAGGGTACTGCTAAGGAAGAAGAATACGAGGTTAGGCATGTTCATGGCGATGATTAACCAAGGGAGAGCGCGGCGTAAGCCTAGCAACGATGCAAAATACCCACCCAGAATACTGCCACACAAAAACGCAATCGTACCAGCAGTACCGTACACCACACCAACCTGATCTGTACTCAGTCCCAGACCACCCAGTTCACGACTATCACGCAAAAACAAAGGGCCAATGGTCTGAATCTGACCTTCACCGGCACGGAACAAAATAATAAAACTAATGGACAGCCAGATGCCTGGTTTTTTGAAGAAATCAATAATGACATCCAGCAACGTCGTGAATACATCACGCATTGATTCATCGGTATTGTTGTTTTTGGTGCCAGGCAGCGCCCAGCTGTGATAAATCCCGAGTGCTGTCAGCATCACACCAAGAATCCCGAAAATAATCATCCAGGCGTGTTGTGCATCCATTTCTTTTTCCAGACGTCCAGCGAGAATCACCAGCCCACCTAGCGAAACAAATTTTGCCGCATTAAAAAAGGCACCTTGCCAGCCTGCGTACGCCGCTTGTTGTTTGTTACTGAGACTAGCGATGTACAGCCCATCGGCTGCAATATCGTGTGTGGCGGAGGCGATGGCGACGACGCCCAAGAGGCCGATGCTGACCGCGAAATAGGTCGGAAGCTGTAACGATAGCGCAACTAGTCCAAGGCAGACGCCACCGAGGAGCTGAAATGCCACGACGATCAGTTTTTTACTGCTGGCAACTTCTAAAAAGGGACTCCACAATGACTTAAAGACCCATGCCAGGCCGATGAGACCAGTCCAGCGGGCAATTTGCTCATTCGGTACACCAAGACTTTTATACATCAGCCCAGCGACCAGCGCTACCGCATAAAAAGGCAAACCTTCTGCCAGATATAAGGTGGGCACCCACCGGATTGGATGGGCAGCCGTGGTCATTTTTTTTATCATAACGATGTCTCAGTTGAATTTTTTTTGGTCTTGATCGGGGTTGTCTTGGCGTGTATTGCCGCAGATCAAAAACACCTTAGCATCAGAACATACTAGCGCCCGATTATCAGGTCAACTGGTTTTATATTTACAATGCCACTTAAGTGCCAGTATTATTTGCCGACGATCGTGGTAACCCCTGATTTTCAGTATATTGTCTAGGAAGTGGTGATGCAATTTGATTGCTCAATGGACTGAATTGATGTTGCAATTTTCTTTCAGATTCATGTGTGTTGAGCAACTGGTATGCATCCATTTTGTCTGTCAGATGCGCTTTATTCTGATGCGATTGGCAGTTGATGACGCCTCAATGGTATTGCCGTGGTGGTGTGCTATTTAACTATAAAGCACATCGTTGAGAGTGAGTAAGTCTGAAATGAAAATGTTGTTCTGGGAATAGGTAGATATCCGCTTCGTCGATGTCGACCCAAACTGATCTCGTACTTTTAATGTACCTATCACATGGACACAGCAGGTCAAACCTAATAACAAGATCAAACAGTCCCGTTCAGGATGCCTGCTGGTTTCTGTTGTGACGCGGAGTAGGTGCCGGATTTGACCTGGTCGATGGTGGCGGTAGCGGTAGTGTTGCAATTGAAGGTATCAAAGAATCGAAGGCGCTAGGGCATAACAGTGCTTATACCATCGATGGCAAAGTCGATCTGCTACTACACGCCGATGAAACGGCCGATAACTATTTGCACAAATTAAAAATCATGGAAATACGATGGGATACTGATCTATGGCTCGTGGTCGATATGAATGATTTGAATCGGTATCAAAGTCAGTTGCTATCTGACTAAGTATTGATATTAAGGCGATGAATAGCTGATATATAAAAATATGAATTGCTGAATTTGTTGCGACGCAATATAGTGAAACTGTCTCCTCCAAATCCGCAAAAGATTTGGATTTAAGCCCGCCTAGTGCGGGCTATTTTTTTGCATTTTCAATTTACATTTTTTATGCTGATGCACTCAAGTTGGACGTGACTCGCCTTAAGGCCGAATTAAAGCGTACAACAGAGGAGCACGATCTCTTACAAAGGCTGCTGCATACGTTACCAACTGGGCGTTTGTAGCGACGTGCGATTTTTCCAACCTTGTGTACATGTTCAAACCAGCAACGCTGCCGACAGTGATTCAATTTCATCTTGAGAGTCATTCAAAATCTCTTGCAGCGTAGTATCGTCAACATCGAAATCCAGGGTCGCTGCAAATTGTTTGGACCTCAGGCCGACTGCTTCGTGCAGTGGCGAGATATACGGTGACATTTCATTTGCCAGTGTGAGTGTATCGCCGAGTGTCTTAGCTGGAATAGCAGAGATCCCTTGCCACAGTTGTTCGACGGCGTTCATGACAAGGGATGGGATGCCGAGTTGTGTCATCACTCCCCGACCGATTAAGTGTTCACCATATTCTCCCCAGATTTCTGCGTCGCCGTTCAGTAATCCAGGAAACTCTTCTGCTCTCGAAATCAAATAAAAACCACCAACCTCATGCACAATCCCTGCGAACATCGCTGTATCAGGATCGACCTTGCTAATGTGTCGTGCAACCACCTGGGCAAGCGCGGCGACGTGAGCGCAATGTTCCCATAATTCTTTCGCTTTTGCTTTTAAGATCGGATCACGTACCTGACTGCCCAATTGGCGAACGACAGCCGCACTCACCAATGTCCTGACGGTGCGAAATCCTATGCGGCTGATGGCCATCGGCACATTGTTGATTTGCATGCCAGAACGATTGAATGCGCTGGAATTGGCGAGCGCCACAGTTCGCGCCGACAGAACGGGATCAGCGATGATGTACTTTGCTGCCGTTTCTAAGTGACAGTCTGGATTATCCAAAATACGTTTTAACTTCAATGTTTCTTCGACGTGGGTGGGAAACACCAATTCACCTTGAATGGATTGCTCGGCAATCTGTTTGTAAATAGTTAAGCGATCCATGAAGATTCTCTCCCTTGGAACCAGGTAGCTGGCAATAGTGTTAAAAATTGTAAATTACTGAGTGGTGATTGTATAGGATAGTATAAAAATTCCATAAGGCAACTTTTTTATGCGTCGGTGGCGAAAAGGGGGATGGCTGCATTGAAGTTGCTGATAGATTAATTTTTAAAGCATCTTCAAGCCTGATACCGTCGTTTACCTGGAACGCGTGGTTCCCTGAAATAACTATCCGTAACGGTTCAGCCGTGAATTCGGACGCACAATGCCGACCAGACAGTGGTTCGTTTTTATGCTCTTGTTTCGGTAAAAAAAACAGCGCCGAAGCGCCGTTTGTCGGGTTATGTCTAAATGATAATCAGATGACGATCCGATGAGTAGAAGCGATCCTGCTATCCCTATTTTGGTGCAGAATTTCCCTCTCCAAGATGCTGGATAAAGAAGGTCTCATACTTCTTGTGCCATGCTTTTGCCTTGATGGCACCACCCATACCGTGCTCACCATCTGGATCAAGAAATAGATCAACTAATTGTTCTTTGCCGTTCTCCAGTAGCGCACGATAAACATTCACGGTGTCTTGGTAGAGCACATTGGGATCCTGCATACCGTGTACTAGCATCAGCGGTTTCTTGAGGCCGGCAGTTAATGGCAATAACGAGAAACGACGCAAGCTCAACTTGTTTCGCTCTGTTTTGCCCAGCGTGCGGCCGGTGTACCAGCTATTGTAGTTTTCCCATTCTGTTGGACCACCGCCAGCAATACCGGCAGCAAAGGTATCAGGACTCGTGTACATCGCATATTGCGTCTGGAATCCACCGAAACTCCAACCAGTCAGACCGATACGTGTACCATCAACACCAAAGTGTTGCTGCATGTATCTCGCCAGATCTTCTAAATCTTCCGTTTGTGGCTTGCCAGGTTGTTCCCAGTTAGCATCACTGAATTTTCTACCGTAATCGGAATGACCGCGTGGATCTACTGCCACGGTGACGTAACCATGCTTTGCAGCCATGTACATACCGAATAAATAGCCCGTTGGCTGGAAACTATCTGTTTCGATGATATGACGATCACCTAAAGGGCCACCATAGGTGTAGACAATTGCCGGACGTTGATCAGTTTCTTTCCAGCCTTCAGGTTTAAAGACATAAGCCTGGATTGTATCGCCATGACGATTTGGATAGCTGAATCGGGTAGGCTGCATGAGATCGACGGCGCTCCACAATGGGTCATTACTTTGCGTTAGCGTTTTTGATTTGGACGTCTTGGTGCTGATGATTTTTAATTCAGGACGACTGGCCCACTGGCCTGCAACGCTCGCCAATTCTGTTCCTGTATCTGCCACCGTGCTGGCACGATGATAGTCGCCCGCCTTACCTAGAGCAGTCATCGTGCCCGTTGTCATCTCAACTTTGTATGCATTCATCGCTGCAAAATCATCCTTGTTTGCCAGTACAAACATGAATTGACTGTCAGGGCTAAAGCCGACGATGTGATGTGCTTCAAAGTCACCTTTGAGAACAGGTTTTGCAGCACCAGTTTCAGTATTAATCACATATGGCTGACGGTATCCTTGTTCATCGAGAATAGCGATCAGTTGTTTGCTATCTGGCGTGAAGCGCGGTGAGATTACGCTGACGACTTCATGCCCCACATTACCTCGGCGCTCGAGCACCATTGTTGGTTTGGCGGATTCATCCGCTTTACCAACATAGACACGCAATAAATTCTTTTCGCGTTCCCAAGTCGAGAACGTGTAACGGCTGCCATCTTTTGCCCAGCTGATATCGCTCATTTCAAACCAAACGTCGCCGCCATCATTGGTAAAGACGGGCTGTGGCTGACGGGTATTCGTATCGCTGACACGACGGATATACAGCGCCGTTGGTAAGACCTTGCGTTTATCGTCAGCTACTTCGCGGTCAACTTTTTTAGCTGTCGCAAAACGACCGTTGTAATCCATGATCTCAACTTTACGTTCGGATGGGGGATTGACTTTGCCAGTCTCTGGATTGATCTCAGGTGCTTCAGCAGAGATTGCCATCCATTGTTTATTTTCACTTAAGACGGTGTCGACAATTTTATATTTTTTGTCTGCGTCGTCCGGATGGATCAGCTCACGATTGAGCTGACGGATCGCACTCTGGTCAAAGCTGGCGCTATACAGGCTTTTCTCATCCATGTAGATGTAGCCTTTGTCGTCCGCATTGTAGGCAACAATCCGTTCGGTCTTATCGGTTTGCGTCAGACGTTCAATTTTCCCACTGTCAGCGATCAAGCGGAATAAGTCACCGCGATATTCAAAGATCAATTCACTTTTTTTATTGCCCCATACCAGGTTTGAAATACCTGGATAGAGATCAGTTGGTTTGAGTTTTTCTTTGTCGTTTTTCTTTTTCAGCTCGTCACGTAATTCCCAGATTTCTTTTTCAGCATCTCCTTTGGCGTCTTTGACGTCATCTTTCTTATCGTCTTTTTTGTCATTTACGTTAGTAGCGGTTGTTGTACTAGCGGATTGCGCTGCTTTTTCTTTCGCTGCTTCGGCCTCCGCTTCCGCTTTTTTTGCCGCTTCTTTGGTCTTTTTATCTGCGAGTTCTAGCTTGATTTGCGCCAGATCGGCGTCTTCCCATTGTTTAAGATTAACGTTTTCACCGCGCAGATAGGCGGCTTGTGCTTCGGCTTTTGCCTGACGGTCTGCTTCTTCTTTATTTTTTTGTTTTTCTTTTTTATCGAAACGATCCCACACCTCTGGTGCGTCGTAGTTTTTCATGACGAGCGGTGACGTGATCCGTTTGTTGGTGCCCGTCTGGGTATCGTAAATATACAGATCGGCGCCCAATTCGCCGAAGGGATTCCAGGCATACGCTAAGTAACGACCGTCGTGACTAAAGTGAAGAAACTTCGCTTGTTGTCCGGTATACGATTTCGCGCGAAATACTTGTTCCAGTGTCAGATCTGCAGGTTTGATTTTAGTGATGGCGGTAGCACTAGCGCTGTTGGTGCTACCGGATGTAACTGCTGCCGCGACATAGTGCGGTGTGACGCTGACCAGTGCGCCAGAACAAGCAAGCGCGATGCTGAGGGTAATGGTTTTTGGGGACATGGGTGGCTCCGGATATGCTTTTTAGCGAATAATTTTTAGTAGGCTACAACGACTAAGGGCGGTAAAAGTCTGCAAAAACGCTGAGACTGCTTGTGCAGCTTCAATACAACAGCAATCTGATTGCTCTGATGCACGCATTAAGCGAACGAACTTCCAGTCAGTAGAGAGAAAGTGCGATGTATTGACTGAAGTTAATGATTTTAAGTTCCTCGAATCAATACTGAAAATGGAAAAATATTTTCATTTTTCCGATCTTGGCTCATGTGAAATATGATTTTTTACTAATAAATGACGTAATGAGCTTGAAATTCTTCGCTCATCAGGTATAGTGATTTGGTGTGTTGGTTATGTATAACACTAATATTTGCATTGCAGAAGGTGTATTAGCGCAATAAATCAGCCCATGCAACGTGATTTTTATGGAGGCAATATGACAGTCGATTGGCATGATCAGTCGCCGATTTATCGGCAATTGAAGCAAAAGATCTTGTCGATGATTCTTGATGGGATACTCAAACCGAGCGATGCATTGCCATCGGTCAGGCAGGTCGCCACTGAGTATCAAATTAATCCGATTACTGTATCAAAAGCGTATCAAGAATTGCTTGACCAGGGATTGGTCGAAAAAAAACGTGGCATTGGTATGTTTGTCACGATGGATGCATTTGAACGATTATTGATTTCTGAACGTGAGCGCTTTTTGCAGGAAGAGTGGCCTGCAACGTGCGCGCGTATCCAGCGACTAGGTTTGAACATCAATGCGTTGGTACAGGACATGAACGAGGCAACAGACCAACAAAGAGAATAACAAGGAGAACAACAATGAATGCGGTAGTTTCAGCGAAGCAGTTGCGTAAAACCTATGGCAAAGAAGTTGCCGTGGATGGGATTAGTTTTGATATACCTGCAGGCCGTATTGTGGGCTTGATTGGTCCTAACGGTTCCGGTAAGACAACAACACTTAAAGCAATCCTCGGACTGACTTCGTATGAGGGGCAGCTCAACGTTTTGGGGCTCAATCCCAAAACGCAGCGCGATGCCTTGATGGAGGAAATTTGCTTTATCGCCGACGTCGCTATTTTGCCAGCATGGCTGAAGGTGAAAGATGCGGTTGATTTTGTCGAAGGCGTTCATGCTAGGTTTAATCGCCAAAAAGCCGAGCGCTATCTGGCGAAGACCAAGCTTACCCCAGACATGAAAGTTAAAGCCATGTCTAAAGGGATGGTGGTGCAGCTCCATCTGGCGTTGGTGATGGCGATCGATGCCAAATTGCTCGTACTCGACGAGCCAACGCTGGGCTTGGATATTTTGTACCGTAAGCAGTTCTATCAGGATTTGCTGGAAGATTATTTTGACCAGAATAAAACCATCATTATCACGACGCATCAGGTTGAAGAGGTTGAGCATATTCTGACGGATTTGCTATTTATTCAAAATGGCAAGATCACTTTATCCGCCAGCATGGACGACGTGGAAGAACGCTTCATTGAAGTTGCTGTGAATCCGATGCATGTCGAGCAAGCGCAAGCCTTGCATCCGATCGATCAGCGCACGATGTTTGGTAAAACGGTGATGCTTTTTGATGGCGTAAAACCTGAGTTGCTGCAAGCACTTGGCGATTTGCGCAGACCGAGTGTGGCTGATTTGTTTGTTGCTACGATGAAGGGAGAAAAATAATGAAACAACTGACTACCCTGAAATGGTTGTTAAAACGTGAGATCTGGGAAAACAAGGCACTGCTCATTTGGTCAAATCTGGCGTTGGCCGGCGTAATCTTGTTGGTGACGATTCTTGGTGTTTTTCGATGGAGTAGCATCGTATTTGCAAATAATGTGCCGGTTAATCTTCAGGTAGAAACGGTCTCTGCTGGGGTTGCCGTTTACTTCAACACGGGCTTTACCATTTTTGCGCTGATGATGGCGCTTACAATGTACTCTTACGTGAGTGGTTCGTTATCCCAAGAGCGAAAAGATCGTAGTATTTTATTTTGGAAATCGTTACCGATTTCTGATGAATTAACTGTCTTGTCAAAGGCGATTGTTGCTCTGATTCTTTTTCCGTTGATGGCATCTGTCACATTGATATTGACCATGTTAATTTCTATGTTTGCAGTGTATATTGCCTGCGCTATTCACGGTGTATCCTTGTTTGCAGCGTTGTTCGGAAATGGCGTTTTATGGGGGCGAATAGGCACTATGTGTTTGAGTCTTCCTGTGTATGTCGCGTGGGCGCTGCCGACAGTTAGTTGGATTATTTTGGTTTCGTCGCGGTTTATTCGTCGCGTGAGTTTGTGGGTAGCATTGATACCAATTGCAATTTACTTTATCTTCGCTATCTTTAATGAAATATCGGGTTTGAAAATGGGCACAAGCGGCCTTGCTTATGTCCTGTTCACCCGCGGTTTATTTAGTATTGTTCCTAACAATTGGATGTCAAATTTTCATATTTCTCCGGCGTTAGACGCGGTCCCAAATGGCGCCGTGCACTTTGGCGGCAGTACCGATTTGCCTGCCTGGTCTTTGTTTGCCTCGGCAGATATCTGGTTAGGTGTGATTGCTGGCGTAGCGATGCTGTATGCCGCAGCCCGGGTCAGAAGATCGCACGGCGAGTAACAGCCACAAGTTAAAAAAAACGCACCGTTGATCACGTCAGCGGTGCGTTTTTTATCGATCCTCGAATAGTATTATCTCGACGGCCTAACCACCAAGGCAACGCCTACCAACGCAATTAACATCCCTGCGACGGCTGTTAATGTAAATTGCTCACCAAACATCAGCCATGCCATGAGCGCAGTAACAGCCGGAACCAGATACATATAACTGGTGACCTTGGTTGCTTCACCATGACGGATCAATACGTACAGCACAGAAATACCGAGGCCAGATAAAATAAAAATGGACCATGCCATAGCAATAAAAAAGTGCGGTGTCCACAATATCGTTTGCGTTTCCATTAGTAAAGCTAATGGTACCGTGACCAGTAAGGATGCCCCAAACTGAATCACTTGACCCGTTCTGACATCGAATGAAGGACAAGTTTTTTTCTGATAAATCGTACCCGACGTCATACCCAGTAAGGCCATCGTCGCTAACGTAACGCTCGTCAGTGATAAATGAACGACAGAGACCTTGTTGGCAACCACCAGGCCAACGCCAGCAATACCAAACGCCAGCCCTAGCCATTGCTTACCGCGTATGCGTTCACCAATGAGCGGTCCCATAATGGCGGTCAGAATTGGCTGGGTATTCGCGATGAGTGCTGCCACCCCAGCAGGCATACCGAGCTTGACTGCACACCAGATGCCGCCCAGATAGATCGCTTGCATGAGTACACCTGCAATCGCAATCGGCAGCCAGTCTTTGCGCGCTGGCCATGGTGCCCGCATCACTACAGCGAGGGTCAGCATCAGCACCACCACACCGACGTAGCGCATGCTGAGAAAGGTCAGTGGTTCAGCGTAGGGAAGGCCATATTTTGCTACGACGTAACCGGATGCCCAAATGAAGATAAAAACCGCCGGTAGTGACCGGTGTAACAAGGAACTAGAACTAGATGTTGGCATGCTAAAAATGTCTCTGATCGGGCATGTCAAAAAAGTGGGGCCGGTCCTGTCATATTGCTGATGCGCTATGCCAAGATATGAAACCATCCTCGTTGATTCTTTGCCTCTTGTTTATTGTCGTTAATGAAAGAGCGATGTATCGCGATTACACTTTGATATTGTCACAAATCAAGAATGCAATAGATGAAAAAAAACCTGCGATGCCGTTGCATACGCAGGTTTTTTTCATGCTTGCTAGCGTTCTTGCCAGCATGACACTGAATTACGCCAGGTTTGCTGCAGCGAAATCCCAGTTAACCAATGCCCAGAATGCTTCCAGGTATTTTGGACGTGCATTGCGGTAGTCGATGTAGTAAGCATGCTCCCACAGATCGCAAGTGACCAGTGGCTTGTCTGTTGTTGTCAACGGTGTTGCTGCGTTGGATGTGTTGACGATATCGAGTGTACCGTCAGCTTTTTTCACTAACCATGTCCATGAAGAACCGAAGTTACCAATACAGGATTTAGTGAACGCTTCTTTGAACGCATCAAAAGAACCCCATTTTGCGTCGATGGCTGCAGCCAGTGCACCAGTAGGAACGCCGCCGCCGTTTGGCTTGAGGCCGTTCCAGTAGAACGTGTGGTTCCAGATTTGTGCTGCATTATTGAAAATGCCAGCAGAAGATTTTTTGACGATTTCTTCCAGTGTGGAATTTTCGAATTCTGTACCTTTGATCAGGTTGTTCAGATTGGTGACATAAGTCTGATGGTGCTTACCGTAGTGGTATTCCAATGTCTCTTGAGAAATGTGTGGCGCCAGAGCGTCCAATGCATAGGGCAATGCCGGTAGGGTATGTTCCATGTTGCGTCCTTTAGTTGTCTTCAGAGGTGACCGACTTTATCATCGTAATGACAATAAAGCTTAGCGGCCGAAAAAACGGTAAATACGTGCTGCAAAACAGCCATTGTAAGCGTTTGCGGAAAAGCTTGCAGCTACCTCGCACGATTTTCCTGCACACATGTTGTGAAAGCAGATGTCAGTCAGTCAGATTTTGCTGCACAGTGGCGATGCCAATATCTGCGCTACCCTGTGCTAATCGAACATGAACGACGCTATTGGCCTGTAGCTCTGCGCTGGAACGTAGGGCTTTACCATGTTTATCGCTGACGATTGCATACCCGCGTTCAAGCGTACGCTGTGGGTTAAGGAGTTCCAACTGATTCTGTAAGCCGGTCAGCGCCTGTCGGTGGTGCCGCACATTCTGTTGTTGCGCCATCGACAGGCGGCGCTGCCAGTCGGTGAGCCCCAAGCGTTGGTGCGATGTCTGCGGGCGTACTGACGTAAGGCGTTGCTCCAACTGCTGGAGCTGGTGTCTTGCACGTTGTAATGGCAATTCACTAGCGTAGCGCAGGCTTTGTGCACTTTGTTGTAATAGCTGGCGCTTAGCGGCAATTGCCGCTTTGGGGCTCAGGAGGCGGCGTGACATCCAATCCAACGTCTGATTTTGCGTCGCCAGTTGGCGTTGCATAGCGCGTTGTAGCTGTTCTTTACGGTAATTTAGTTGACTTAGCCAATCTTCACGTGGTGTGACTGCAAGTTCAGCCGCTGCTGTTGGCGTCGCTGCGCGCAGATCGGCGGCAAAATCGGCAATCGTAAAGTCTGTTTCATGGCCAATCCCGGCAATCACAGGAATAGGGCAGTGGGAAATGGTTCGGGCAACGATTTCTTCGTTAAATGCCCATAAATCTTCGATACTGCCGCCACCGCGGCATACCAACAAAACGTCACATTCTTCATGTGCACCCGCGGTGGCAATGGCCTGCGCGATTTTAGCGCCAGCACCGTCTCCTTGAACCGGAGTCGGGTACAAAATAATGTTGATGTGCGGTGCACGTCGACGCAGCGCTGTGAGGATGTCGCGCAGTGCGGCTGCCTGCAGACTCGTGACGATGCCGATCGTGCGTGGAAAGACGGGCAAGGCGCGCTTTCGGTCTTGGTCAAACAAACCCTCTGCCGCCAACTGTGCTTTTAAACGCAGGAATGCTTCATATAAGTTACCCACACCAGCTCGCCGTATGGCCTCGACACTCAGCTGATAGTCACCGCGAGGGGCGTACAGCGTCACTAGTGCCCTGACTTCAACCTTGTCACCTTCACGCGGCTGAAAGTCTGCGTATTGTGCGCGTCCCCGGAACATCACTGCACGGACCTGTGCCGTATTGTCCTTGAGCGTAAAGTACCAATGTCCTGATGCTGCGCGGGTGAAATTAGAGATTTCCCCTGCAACCCATGTCAGCGGTATGTTTCGCTCTAATAATTGTGAAACGGCGTTGTTGAGCGCCGATACTGTCATGACAGCAGGCGTCGATAGTGCGTTTGGTGAGCGAAAGTCAGTATTCATCAGGCGAAAAAGCAGAAAAGCTGTCCACAGAAGCGTGAAATGGCCATCAGAATGTCATTGTCAGGGGCAGATGTCAAAAGAAATGCAAATTCCGAATATAAGTCATTGATTTTGATTGTTTTTTCATCTGCAAATAAGTTGAGCAATATGAAAACTTCCTTACAAATCAAGGGCTTTCTGAGATATTCATGGCATTGTGCACATACTTATCCACAGAAAAAGTGCATAAGCAGTGGATATCTTTGGGTGCCTGTGAGTAATCTGCATTTGATTAAATTATATGCAGCAATTATATATCTTTTAAAATCAATGACTTAACTACTTATAATCGGCTTCTGCACACGCTTATCCACAAATTTTGTGTAGAAATCGAAGGTTTTTCTCGATTTTTTGTTTTTGTTTGCAGTCAAGGCACTAAATAGTACTTTTACATGGTGCTGCTTAAAATTTGAGCTTTGATAAATAATTCATAAAAATCATAGACTTAGATTGATCTCCTCTGCTTTTTCACAAGCTTGTCCACATTAATTGTGCAAAAGCCCATCGGTATTTCGTTTTGCGAAATAAAAATGATTAAAATTTTAATAAAAAATGTCAAATACTGCTTTTTTATGCCTTTGCTTAAAATTTAGGCTAAATGAATTTATCTATATAAATCAATTAATTAATCCGCTAGTTAGCTCTTTTGCACAATGTTATCCACACAATTTGTGAAGAACAATACCTCATCTTCGATGATTGTTCCATTTGCATTATTTTTTAGCACGATCAGACTGTAAAAGTACTTTTGCCTAATTTATTTGCATATTAATAAAATGATTTAAAATCAGTAAGTTATGTTTATTTACCCGCTTTGTGCACAAGCTTATCCACATAAAGTGTGCAGAAAAAATTGAGAAAATAGGCTTTTTTTATTTGTTTTACAGATCTAAGAGACTGCCTATTTCTTGTGCGAACTAGAAATTGTATTTAAAATCAGTTACTTACGTATATTCACACAACTTATCCACAAGCTTGCGCACAGTTTTTGTGTAAAACACGCAGTTTTTCGTTGTGAAATGATAATTCATCAAAGTACACTTGCCCGACCGCACACAACACGCTACATTGCTGGGTTGGAAATTTGAATCTTCGAGGAGTGCCCTTTGTTCGCTATCATTCAAGCCGCCGGTTGGCCTATTTACTTGTTGCTCATTGCCTCAGTGATTGCTTTAACGTTGATCATAGAGCGCAGTCTGTCGTTACGTAGAAATAAAATATTGCCATCCACCTTGTTAGACGAAGTGATCCGCGTATATCAAAGCGGCAAGGTCCGGCCTGAAGTGATTGATCAACTCGCAGGTAATTCGCCTCTTGGTAAGGTACTTGCATCGGGGTTGCGCAATGTCAGTGCACCACGTGAAGTAATGAAAGAATCCATTGAAGAAGCTGGCAGTGCCGTTGCGCACGAGCTGGAACGTTTTTTGACTACGTTGGGCACGATTGCCTCCCTAGCACCATTGATGGGCTTATTTGGTACAGTCGTCGGGATGATTGAAATATTCGGTTCTCAGACAGCTGCAGGCGCTAATCCAGCGCAGTTGGCGCATGGTATTTCGGTCGCCTTATACAACACCGGATTTGGTTTGTTAATCGCCATGCCGACGCTGGTTGCTTATCGTCATTTCCGTGCTTTAGTCGATAGTTTAGTGGTTGATATGGAGCAACAGGCGGTCAAATTTGTTGATGTTGTTCATAGTGCCAGGAAGTAACAATGAACTTTCGAAAAGGAAACAGCAGGGAAGAGCCTGAAATTAACCTGATCCCGTTCATCGACGTGTTGCTGGTGATCCTAATTTTTCTGATGGTGACAACAACCTACAGCCGTTTTACTGAACTTCAGATTACACTGCCAACGGCTGACGCCGAAAAGGCGAAGGACATTAAACCGAATCAGATCAATATCGGTATCGATGCGCAAGGTCGTTATAAGATTAACGATCAGGCCGTTTCTTTCCTCGATACAGCAACTTTGGCCGATGACCTTAAGCACGCGGCCGCGGCACTTGATCAGGGAAAGAGCGGTGTGCAACCTGACCCCATCGTGATCATTAACGCGGATCGTGCAACGACCCACCAGTCTGTTATCGATGTGCTGGAAGCAGCCCGTATTGCAGGGCTGGCTAAAGTAACATTTGCTGCACAGGCATCGAGTCCAAAATAAGCGGTAGTCGACACTTTTCGTCGCCCATTATTTGATTCGCGACAAAACCAGAGCGGCAAATTTTGAGCCGCTCTACGTTAGCTGCAGGTCTTGACTCTTTAAGCTTAAGAGCTAAACGTTTCTGGTTTTCTTATTGGACCGCCGAACATGTCAACGGTTGTTTATCTTATTATCCCAGCACCTGCGCTCGGGTTGTTTTTTTGGAAATCTGCATGCAAGCTCGTCTTCGGACATCGTTGTCATCTCGGTTACAGACGTGGTTGTTACGTAACTGGCAAGAGCGGGGTGCTGTTGCCTGCCTTTTGTGGCCGCTGTCTAAACTATTTCAGTTAATTGTTACCTTTCGCTTTGGTGTGTTTGTTCTGGGGTATAAACCACAAACCCGCCTGCCAGTTCCAGTGATTATCGTTGGAAATATTTTTGTAGGCGGTACGGGGAAAACGCCATTGGTGATCTGGCTGGTCAAGCAATTACAAGCGGCGGGATGGCGTCCGGGCGTGATTTCACGTGGATATGGAGCGCATGCTGATAGCGTGACGATGCTCGATGCGCACTCAAGCGCGGCGATCGTCGGCGATGAGCCACTTCTGATTGCACAGCATACTGGTGCCCCAGTTGCGGTTGGCAGGGATCGTGTTGCTGTCGCCCACTGTTTAATGGCGGCACAACCAGAGACCGATGTCTTGATTTCTGATGATGGTTTGCAACATTATTTTCTGGCCCGAGACGTCGAAATCATGTTGTTCGATGAGCGTGGGGTGGGTAATGGCTGGATGTTGCCTGCAGGTCCATTACGTGAGCCCGTAAATCGTCGTCGTGATTTTACAGTGCTTAATGCCGCACTAGATATGCCTTTGGCTGCAATTCCAGGGATGCCGGCGGACGTGGAACGGATGCAACTGGTGCCACAGTTTGCCTACCAATTAGGTCACGCATCAGTACGTCAGGCTTTGTCTGCATTTACTTCAGCAAACATTGTCGCTGCTGCCGGAATCGGCAATCCACAACGGTTTTTTACGATGCTCAGTGGTGCAGGGGTGCGGTTTGCCAGTTTGCCCTTGGCAGACCATTTTCAGTTTGATGCAGATACTTTTTCGCAGGTAGACGCTGATTGCATTCTGATCACTGAAAAGGATGCAGTAAAATGTCGTCAAATTCCTAGTTTGCACAACGATGAGCGCATTTGGGTCGTGCCAGTGGTGGCGCAACTCGATGAACAGTTTGCAACTGACCTATTACAACTGATTTCGGAGAAAAAGCATGGACACACGCCTGCTTGATGTTTTAGTTTGCCCTTCTTGCAAGGGTCCCTTGGTCTATAACAAAGCAGCACAAGAATTGATCTGCTATGGCGATAAAATGGCATTTCCGATTCGTGACGATATTCCCATTATGTGGGCAGAGCAAGCACGTACTTTGACAGCCGAAGAAGTTGACGCTCGCTAACTTAAAAATACCAGAAAAGATCAGGACATTTGCATGACCTTTGTTGCCATTATCCCCGCGCGTCTGGCTTCTAGCCGGTTGCCTAACAAACCACTGGCGGATATTGCCGGTAAGCCGATGGTGGTACGTACTGCTGAGCGCGCATTGGCCTCCGGTGCAACCGCTATAATGGTGGCAACCGACCACGCTGATATTGTGGCTGCCTGCGAAGCGCATGGTATCCCTGTATGCCTGACCCGACCTGACCATCCATCTGGCACGGACAGGATTGCGGAAGTGGCGGCACGCATGAATTTACCAGAGGATGCCGTGGTGGTGAATGTGCAAGGGGATGAGCCATTGATTGATCCCGCACTCATTGCCGCGACTGCCGCATTGGTGAGCGCAGATGTGCCGATGGCAACTGCTGCACACCCGATTCACGCTGTTGAGGACGCGTTTAATCCCAACGTAGTGAAGGTTGTACTGGATAAATATGCACGCGCTTTATACTTTTCCAGGGCCACCATTCCATGGCACAGAGATGACTTTGCTGACGGCTTGGCATCAAGTAAAGAACGTTTTCCGCACCTTTACCAGCCGCTGCGACATATTGGTTTGTATGCTTATCGCAACGATTTCTTAAAAAAATATCCGCAGTTAGAAGTTTCTCCATTGGAACAAATTGAAGCATTGGAGCAACTCCGGGTGTTGTGGCATGGCTTTTCAATTGCGGTACATGTGACCGACGCTAGCCCTGCGCCGGGGGTGGATACACCTGAAGATTTGGAAAAAGTCCGACGTTTTTTTTCTGAAATTGTTTAAAAAATTAAAGAACTTAGCCATGATTTGGTGCTAAAGCATCAATAAAGCTGAAAATTGTGGTAAGTTTCGTGAAAAGAAACTGTGCTATTAGTAGCTGGTCACCGCCAAAAGAAAAAATAAATACGTGGTGAAAATAAGCAAAGTGCAGGAAGCAGCAGCAAAAATTCAGCATGTGCCGCGATAGCTCATGCCCAAAATAAATTCAAACTCGTCTTAGGAAATAAAAAATGCGTCTTATTTTATTAGGAGCACCAGGTGCTGGCAAAGGCACTCAAGCTAATTACATCAAAGAGAAATTTAATATTCCACAAATCTCTACTGGCGATATGCTGCGTGCCGCTGTGAAAGCCGGTACACCGCTGGGCCTAGAAGCGAAAAAAGTGATGGATGCTGGTGGATTGGTTTCGGATGACATCATTATTGGTCTGGTTAAAGATCGTCTGAAGCAAGATGATTGCGCCAACGGCTATCTGTTCGATGGTTTTCCACGTACCACGCCTCAAGCTGATGCCATGAAAGATGCTGGTGTGCATATTGACTACGTATTGGAAATCGATGTACCTGATGAAGCAATCGTTGACCGTATGAGTGGTCGTCGCGTTCATCCTGGTTCTGGTCGCACCTATCACGTTAAATTTAACCCTCCAAAAGTGGAAGGTAAAGATGATGTGACTGGTGAAGAGTTGATTCAGCGTGACGATGACAAAGAAGACACAGTAAAAAAACGTTTGTCTGTCTACCACGAGCAAACGGAAGTATTGGTCAGCTACTACGGAGACTGGGCAAAATCTGGTCAGCCTGGCGCGCCAAAGTATCGCAAAATTGCCGGCGTCGGCCCTGTTGAGACTATCCGAGACAGCGCATTTGCTGCACTTGCAGAATAAAAAAAGCGGACTGATGTCCGCTTTTTTTTGCTGTTGGGTTTCCTCTTAGTTTGTCGAAAATGACTGGTGAATAAGGTTTGCAGTGCTTTTTTGAAGTCGCCATAAATTTACTCCGTGGCATATCGAAGAAGACATGTTTCTTGTTTTATCTGGTTTATTTTGTCGTCAAAAAAATCAGTAACGCTCATGAGGTGTTCTGATCATAACAATAGGAGGAGTCAATATGACAGCAAGTCTGTGGTTTGTTATCGCGTGCGGCGTGGTCGCTGTACTTTATGGATTGGTTTCACGCAGCTGGATTTTACGTCAGGACGCTGGGAGCCAGCGTATGCAGGAAATCGCCGCCGCGATTCAGCAAGGGGCGTCCGCCTACCTTGCTCGGCAATATAGAACCATTGCCATTGTCGGCTTTCTTCTCGTTATCGCTATTGCAGCTATCCCTGGATTAGGACTTTTGACAGCCATTGGCTTTCTGATTGGTGCTGTATTGTCTGGTGCGTGCGGTTTTATTGGTATGAATGTCTCTGTTCGTGCCAATGTACGAACAGCACAAGCGGCCACCAAAGGAATGAACGAAGCCTTAGATGTCGCATTTCGTGGCGGTGCGATCACTGGCATGCTGGTGGTTGGGTTGGGCTTACTTGGGGTGACGATTTTTTATCTCATTCTTACTAATATCTCTGCGACAGGCAGTGCAGTATCTACACTCTCTCAACATGATGTCCTCAAACCCCTGATCGGGTTGGCGTTTGGCGCTTCCCTGATTTCTATTTTTGCCCG
Organism: Undibacterium sp. RuRC25W; assembly: GCF_049339825.1. Taxonomy (NCBI): domain Bacteria; kingdom Pseudomonadati; phylum Pseudomonadota; class Betaproteobacteria; order Burkholderiales; family Oxalobacteraceae; genus Undibacterium; species Undibacterium sp. RuRC25W. The sequence continues at coordinate 48,351 of NZ_JBMPPD010000034.1, forward strand.
TCTGGGTGGAGGTATTTTTACCAAGGGCGCAGATGTCGGCGCTGACCTCGTTGGTAAAGTGGAGGCTGGTATCCCTGAAGACGATCCCCGTAATCCGGCAGTGATTGCTGATAATGTCGGTGATAACGTTGGCGATTGTGCGGGGATGGCGGCGGATTTGTTTGAGACGTATGTCGTGACCCTCATCGCAACGATGTTACTGGGTGCACTGGTTATTACTAACGCGGTCACGCAAGCTATTGTTTATCCTCTTTTGCTGGGTGGCGTCTCGATTCTTGCGTCGATTGTTGGTTGTTCTGCGGTGAAGGCGAAGCCAGGTAAAAAGATTATGTCTGCTTTGTACACGGGGTTATGGTGGGCAGCAGGATTGTCACTTGTTGGTTTTGCGATCGTTACTTGGCAAGTCTGGGCAGACGATGCGATGCGCTTCAAAATGATGGGCTCGACGGTGGTCGGTATCGTACTCACTGGACTAATGGTCTATATCACCGAGTACTACACAGGGACCGATTTCAAACCAGTCCAGCATGTGGCGCAAGCCTCTACCACCGGACACGGTACCAATATCATTGCCGGGCTTGGTGTGTCCATGAAATCAACCGCGTGGCCGGTCCTTGCCGTGTGCGCAGCTATTCTGGTGTCATATTCCCTTGCCGGACTGTATGGCATTGCTATCGCAGCTACCGCCATGTTATCAATGGCAGGGATTATCGTTGCGCTTGATGCCTATGGTCCCATTACTGATAACGCTGGGGGGATCGCAGAAATGGCAGAAATGCCAGCGTCAGTCCGTGCGATTACTGATCCGCTTGATGCGGTTGGTAATACCACCAAAGCTGTTACTAAAGGATATGCCATTGGATCTGCTGGCCTAGCGGCGTTAGTCTTGTTTGCTGATTACACCCATGCACTTGATGCAGTTGGAAAATCGACGTTATTTGACTTATCTAACCCCCAAGTGATTGTTGGTCTCTTTATTGGTGGACTGATTCCTTATTTGTTTGGGGCGATGGCGATGGAAGCAGTAGGGCGGGCTGCTGGGGCGGTCGTGGTAGAGGTGCGTCGTCAGTTCAAAGAAATTAAAGGTATCATGGATGGTTCCGGTAAGCCGGAGTACGATAAAGCAGTGGACATGCTGACCACCTCCGCTATCAAAGAGATGATCTTACCTTCCTTATTGCCCGTCATCGTACCTATTTTGGTTGGTTTACTACTTGGTCCGGCGGCGCTGGGTGGCTTGTTAATGGGAACCATTGTCACTGGCTTGTTTGTGGCCATTTCCATGACTACTGGCGGCGGTGCTTGGGATAATGCGAAAAAATACATCGAAGACGGTCACTACGGCGGAAAAGGTTCGGATGCACATAAAGCTGCGGTAACGGGAGACACGGTGGGTGATCCTTATAAAGATACGGCAGGGCCAGCGGTCAATCCACTGATTAAAATCATCAATATTGTTGCCCTATTGCTGGTGCCTTTGCTGCCAGGTCCGGGGGCGACGTTATTGAGTACACAAACGCCTGCAGCATTGGTAGCGCAGTCTCCGATAACAAGCGCCGTCGTACTATCGCCAAAAAAAGGAGAATAGTTGTCTTACTAAAGCCGCGTTCAGGTTTTTCTCAGGCAAGACAATGCGTAAAAAAAGATGGCAACCCCGTGTTATGCCATCTTTTTTATTTGCACGGTAAAAATTAGATGCAATAATACTGATGTGACGTTTACGTTAACGTCAATATCAACGTCAATATGCAAACCTGGTGCATTGCTTGGCAGGAGTCGATAAAAATGGACATGGACGGGTATGAATGGCCATGATTCATAAGGTGCAATATTGAGGTGATCCTTATTATCGATAGAGGCGCTGATCTTCTCAGGTTGGTACGCTATTTGACGAAAGCACTTTGAATTTATTAACCACACGGAAAGAGACAAAACATGCAAATTCAGAATGGTGTATTTATTATTACTGGTGGTGCCTCCGGTCTTGGTGCTGCGACAGCAAGAATGATTGCTGCTAATGGTGGTAAAGTCGTATTGGCAGACGTACAAGTTGACGCTGGTGAAAAACTGGCTGCAGAATTAGGCGGTCAATTTGTGAAGTGTGACGTGACATCGGAAACCGACGGTAACGCGGTTGTTGCAGCCGCCTTGGCAATGGGCCCGGTACGTGGTTTGGTGAACTGCGCTGGCGTTGCACCTGCAGTCAAAACAATCGGTAAAGATGGTCCACATCCGCTCGACGTTTTTCAACGCGTGGTCAATATCAATTTGATCGGTACCTTCAATATGTGCCGTCTAGCTGCAGATGCCATGGCAAAAATGGATGCCACTGAGCAAGGTGAACGCGGTGTCATCATCAATACAGCATCTGTTGCTGCGTATGATGGTCAGATCGGTCAGGTTGCGTATGCCTCTTCAAAAGCCGCAGTTGTTGGCCTGACTTTGCCAATGGCACGTGACTTATCCCGCAGCGGCATCCGCGTGATGACCATTGCGCCAGGTATTTTCGAAACACCAATGTTGCTGGGTATGCCACAAGAAGTGCAAGATGCCTTGGGTAAAATGGTTCCGTTCCCACCACGCCTCGGCAAACCGGAAGAATACGCGCACTTGTCAAAAACGATCATCGAAAACGTCATGATGAACGGCGAAACAATCCGCCTCGACGGTGCGATCCGTATGCAGCCAAAATAATGCCAAAATAAATACCAATGCATGCACTGTTGTTTTTGGAAGTCAGATTCAGGGAAAATTTGATCCCCGATCGATTTTATACAGCAACCGTGCATGACATTGTTGGCGTAGACTAATACACTACTATACGAGAGCATGTTGAATGCGAGTAATAGTAGCTTGCACCCCGCAGGTAAAATGTTGGTGTTCAGTTTCTACGCTTTAGACAAAGCAAAGAAAAGTAAGTGTCCGCCGGGCCACCCCCGGCCTGTCGCTACGAAGAGCAATCGTATTAAATATTAAAATCGATCGCCACTAGGACCGTAGTCAGTTTGCCCTTTTTATCTGGAGTCGAATGAGCCATAACGCCACAACCGGACTGATTTTGACAGGCGGTGGCGCCCGCGCCGCCTACCAGGTCGGGGTATTGGCCGAAATCGCCGAAATATTAGTCGACGCATCATGGAACCCCGCAAGTAATCCGTTTGGCATTATTTGCGGCACCTCAGCCGGCGCCATCAATGCTACCGCGCTTGCCTGCCGGGCCGACCATTTTGGTGAATCGATTGCCAATATTGTTCGTGTATGGGAAAGCTTCGAAGCGGCCCAGGTTTACCGCGCCGACTCTCTAGGGGTGATCCGTACTGGCGCACGTTGGCTATCGCTGTGGTCATTTGGCTGGTTGCTCAATAAATGGCGCAAGTCCCCCCCTAACTCTCTGCTAGATAATGCACCACTGGAAGAGCTATTGGGGCGTATGCTAGATTTTTCGCGCCTTGATGCGGCATTTTTGAATGGTAGCTTACATGCGTTGGCGGTCACTGCCTCTTCTTATTCTGCTGGCCAACATCTGACGTTTTATCAAACGCTGGCAGATATTGAACCATGGGTCAGAAGTCAGCGTTTAGCACAAAGAGACTTTATTGCGATCTCCCATCTCATGGCTTCGTCCGCAATTCCATTTATTTTTCCTGCCGTCCCCCTGAACTGGGGTGGGCAAATGGAATATTGTGGCGATGGCTCTATGCGACAACTTGCCCCCATTTCACCTGCGATACATCTCGGCGCAAAGAAAATTCTTATCGTCGGCGCAGGGCGATTGGCAGAACCGCCAGCAGTGCGAATGGAAACAGCGCAGTATCCCAGTCTGGCACAGATTGCAGGTCATGCTTTATCTAGTATTTTTCTCGATAGCTTAGCGGTTGATATTGAGAGACTCATGCGTATCAATAAGACCTTATCTATGCTGCCGCCAGAGTTCCTTGAAAAAACACCGCTGCGACCACTTGACTTGCTCGTGATTGCACCTTCCGAACGGCTCGATGATATTGCCAATAGGCATACTCAGAGCTTGCCGTTACCAGTTCGCACGATGCTAGGCGGCATTGGTGCGACCGAGGCACGTGGTTCTGCACTCGCTTCTTATCTGCTGTTTGAGTCCAGTTACACCAAAGAGCTTATAGCTTTGGGTCGTAAAGACACCAGAGCGCGCCAGAAAGATGTGTTGGACTTTTTTGGTGCCGCACCAGACGCCATGGCGCATCCTCATGTACCTTAAGCAATAAAATTGTATTTTCGCTAGGGCGTGTTGACATATAAAAAGCTGTTAACTTTTCCCGAAGTGTGTTTACATTCTAGATTTTAAAGAATGAAACGATGCTGCGACTGATGTTGAGAGATGATCAATGGGAACGAATTGCGCCTT